>JAUHYJ010000002.1 GCA_030425785.1 Acidimicrobiia bacterium
CGTACGGTGGGCCGCTCGTCGGGATGCGATCCCCGGTCTTCACGGCCACCACCACGCCGGGGCAACCGCATCGAAGACGGCGGGGGCGACGTCGTAGGTCAGCATCAGTCGACCACCGGGTGCACGTACGCCGCGGCGGGCAGCGTCGTCGTGGACGGGTCGACGGGGGTGTCGCCGCCGATCTCGATGATGCCGATGATCCACGCCAGCACGAAGCCGACGGCGAGCATGGCGAGCACGTCGACCCAGGCGGCGCGTTGCCGGTCCTCGTCGTCGACGTACGCCTGCTGGGTGGGCGTCAGGTCGATGTAGTCGAGGCGCTTCAAGCTGCACGCTCCGCAGGTCGAGCGGAGCGCTCGCCGTAGTGGAGGGCGATCAGCTCCATGACCGCAGCGGTCGCTTCTCGACGTGAGCGGCCGAACCGTCGACGCTCGTTCCGGTAGTACCGGCGCCACTCGACCGTGAACGCCCGATCGGCGACCCAGCGGTAGCGGGACTGCTCGGTGTAGTTGATCGTGAACGACGACGGGTTCATCGTCCGCTCCACTTCTGGCGGCGCTCGGCCTCGAGTTCGTGGTCGGCGCGTGCGTCGCGGGCAGCGGCTCGCTCGGCCCGCTCGATCTCGGTGCGTCGGCGGCGGGGCGGGATGTGCTCGCTGAGGGTGGCGCCCATCACGCTGCGTCCTCGGCGGTGTAGTCGATCGGTTCGAGGCCGAGACGGCGGCGGGCGTCGTTGGCTTCACGGCGGATCTGAGCGACGGCGCAGTGCACCATCACGTCGAGTTGGTCGGGGGTGCGGTCGGTGGTCACAGCGGCCACCTCACGTGGAAGTCGGTCAGGACGAGCTGGTAGCCGGCCACGAACGCGAGCGCCGCCCAGTAGCGACGGCGGGCGCCGAGCACGTAGCGGCTTCTCGTGGCGGTGCTCATGACGCCTCTACCAGGTCGATCAGCTGCTGGCGGAACGAGCGCAGCAAGTCGAGGCCAGGGTGCTTGCGGTGCGTCTCGGCGATGCGACCTGAGGCTGAGTGCTCGCATCCGCCGCCGAAGCGACGTGCGATGTCGGCTCGGACCGACTCGGCCCGGGCGATCCGCTCGTCGAGCTCGGCGATCAGCGGCCCGACGTCGACGAGTGTGGGGGTGGTGGTGGTCATGACGCCCTCCGCTCGGCGAGCTCGTCGGTGGCGGGGCGCCACTGGCCGTCGAGCCAGCGCTTGATCAGGGCGATCGACCACATCCACCCGCGGGTGCGGCCCTGCAGGCCGGTGACCGGCGGCGGGATCTCGCCGCGCCGTGCGGCGGCCATCGCCATGCGGCCGGCCTCACGTTCGGTCGAGGCGTTCGACCCGATGAGCACGCCGACCTCGGCGGCGGTGAGCGTGCCGACGCCGTCGGCAAGCCGGGTGTGGACGTCGTCCCGGGTGATCACGCTGCCTCCCCGTCCGCCGGACCCATGAGGGCGTGCAGTGGGCAGTCGAGGGCGCTGGCGAGTTTGCGCATCACCTTCGGTGTGGCGTTCCGCTCTCCGTTCTCGAGGCGATGCACGAGCGTTCTGTCAACGCCTGCGGCCTCGGCGAGCGATGACTTGCTGTGCCCGGACCGCTCTCGGATGACCCGAAGGGCTTGTCGATTGAGGTTCACGTGACGGAACCGTACACATCGTGTCACGGTTTGTCAACTGTCAATCCTGGTCCGTAGTTACACGTCGTCGCGTCGCTGTGGCATGTCGTTTGATTGACGTGACAGAACGTGACATGCCACCGTGTGCGCAGTGAACGAGCTAACGGACCGAGTAAAGCGGGAACGCCTACAGCGGTTCGGCTCAGCGCGCTCCGCTTCGGTGGCGGGCGGGATCTCGAACACGCTCTGGTCACGCTTCGAGCGGGACGGCAACGTCACCGACGCTGTTCGGGTCGGCGTCGCTCGCGCGTTTGGTTGGCCGAGCTCCTGGCCCGAGCAGTTGCCGCCGGAAATCGAGCCCGACCCCGACGAGATCAGCCAGCTTCGCGCCGAAGTGGATGCACTGTGGCTAGTCGTTCAGGAGCTCGCGGCACATGCCCGCTTGGATGACGACGATGCGCGCGACGCCATTCGCGCTGCTCTCGCAACGCGCGGAGCTCGTCGACCAGCGCCATGATGTCCGCCACCCGCTCGCTCAGATCCTCGTGGTCCGCCATCCCGCTCTCCTATCGTTCACATCCGGGCAACTACGGCAGGCGCAGCATGCGCATAGGGGTGTCACACCGATGACCAAGAAGGCAACCGAGCACGGCGGGTACCTGTTGCTCGGCCTCGTCGCCGCCGTCATGTGGGCGATCGCCGGCTGGGTCGGCCTGCGCATGCTGATGAAGTACAACGACGGCGACATGACCCACGACGACGCGCTGCTCACCACGGTGGCGGTGGCAACGCTGGCGTTCGCGGTGTCGATGGTGTTCGTCTGCGTGACGTTGTGGCTGACGCTCTGGCGCCTCGGGCACTCAGCCGAGCCCGTCGAGGGCGGCGGCGACAACTGACGCCGCCTGCGACTCGCCGGGGATGGCGTGGGCGTAGGTCCGCATCACCGTGGCGGCGTTGTCGCCGAGCATCGCTGCGACCTCGGGGATCGGACGACCAGCCGCGATCGCCTGGGTGGCGGCGAAGTGGCGTAGGTCGTACGGCCGCATCGACAGGCCGAGATCTTCGATCCGCGACCGGATCCGCTTCGTCACCCAGTCGGGCCGCCACGGTGTCTCTCCGTCGTGGGTGAAGATCCACGGGCAGCCGACCGTCCGGTCGATGCGTCGCAGGCCGGTGAACGTTGGCAGGTCGAGGTCGATCCATCGATGGCCGAGCTCGGCGATCTTCCCAGGCGTCACGTTGCCCTGACGGTCGATGGCGCGCTGGATGCGGACGCGGCTGCGATCGACGTCGAGGTCGTCCCACTGCAGCCCGCAGATCTCGCCCGGGCGCGCCCCGCACACGGCCATGAACCGCACCCAGGCGGCGAGGGGGGTGCCAGCGTCGAACGAGCCGAGCAGCCTCGATACCATCGCCGGGGTCGGCGCGGCCCGTCGAGTGGCCTTCGGCGTCTTCGGCTTCACCATGCGGATCGGGTTCATCGGCACGATGCCGTAGCGCACGCCGAGCTCGAACGACTGCGACAGGGCGTGGCTCGCCTTGAGGATCGTGTGCGCCCCGGTGCCGGCGTCGGCCATCTGGCGCCAGAGTGCCGCGACGACGGGAGCGGTGACCGACCTGGCCGGACGGGCCTTGAACGTCTTCGGCACCGCCTCGAGGGCGATGTCGCGCCGCTCGGCCGTCGACGCTGCGTGCTCGACGTCGGCGAGCCACATGCCGATCAGGTCGCTGACGGTGTGCTCGTCGAGCGGCATGTCGGCGCCGCCGTTCAGCTTCGCCTCGAGACGGGCCCGCTCGGCCGCCTCGCGCGTCGGCGCGCTCCCCGAGTACGGCACGCCCTTGACCGTCACCCGCCAGCGCCACGAGCCACCGCGCTGCTCGACTCCACCCTTCGTCATCGCCGCATCATGACACGGGTTACCCAACCTTGCCCAGGGTCGGGCGCGAAGCGACCCCAGGCCCGGGACCGGAAGAGGCCCCTGACCTGGGGTCGAGCGCGGTGGGCGATATTGGACTCGAACCAACGACCCCTGCCGTGTGAAGACTGGCCGGGCAGCGCTGTT
Source organism: Acidimicrobiia bacterium (assembly GCA_030425785.1). Taxonomy (GTDB): domain Bacteria; phylum Actinomycetota; class Acidimicrobiia; order Acidimicrobiales; family Ilumatobacteraceae; genus Ilumatobacter. Next base: position 3,682 of record JAUHYJ010000002.1, read on the forward strand.
CGGTGCTGATCAGGGCTCTCGTGTTCCGACCAGTGTCGATTGGGGGTGCGATGGGCGCATCTGTTGCCCAGACTTGCCCAGCGGGTCAGTCGTTCGGCGGGGCGGCGAGCGTGGTGACGACCCAGACGACGACGCCACCAAGGAACGAGCCGACGAACAGCTGCCAGTCGAGTTCGAACGCGTCGACGGGTGTCGCCTCCGATGCTCCGATGGCACCGATGACGAACTGGGCCCCGGTGCGCGCAGCGCGCGGCACGTTGTCGGTGAGTGCATCGATGCGACGCGTCCAGAACTCGGCGGTGAAGATGCGGGGTCGGCTCATGGATGTTCTCCTCGTTGGATCAGTCGATCGGTGAGCTCGTCCACGCGCGCGCGCAGCCGCTCGAGTTCGGCCTCGCGGCGATCGTCGTCTGCGCGGCGCTCGGCGGCGGCGGCCTGCTGGTCCTCGCGCATCGCGTTCCACAGGTGACGGAACACGAGCGCGCCGATCGCCAGCAGCCCGGCCGTGATGCCCGTCGACGGCTCCACGCCGTCGAGGACGTCCTGGGCGAGCACCACCGACGCCGACGCGAGCGTCGCTGACGCGACCACGCCGAGGCGGTCGACGTCGGGGTTCATCGGGCGAACCTCGACTGGCTCCGCAGCGTGAGCGCCGCGAAGATCATCGTGATCACGTTCAGGGCGATGCCTCGCATCCGGTCCGGCTCCCAGTTCGCGAACACGACCGCGCTCGCGAACGAGCCAACGAACAGCGCGCCGGTGGACACGATCAGCGGCGGCAGCCAGAACGACGACCGCCACCAGACCAGCCCGACGCACGACACCCCGTAGATCACGTGCCACCACCATGACGGGAAGCCTTCGAGATGGCCGACATCGACCGTGAGCACGGCGAAACACGCAGCGAGCAGCCCGATCAGCTTCCACCCCCACGGCTGATCGACCGCGCCCATCAGGTGCGCGCGAGGTCGATGCCCTGCGCCTCGAGCCACGATGCGGTCTCGGCGTGGAACGGCATCGGGTGGGCGATCACGTGGTCGACTGCTGGGCGCATCTCCGACGTCTTCGCTTCGGCTGGGGTGACGGGCCGGGCGGCGGCACCGTCAAAGTAGACGACGGCGTTGCAGCCCTGCATCCGCATCACGAACGGGCCTGCCTTGACGTGCTTCATGAGTTCCTCCGGTGGTTCGATGGGGTCGGGCGGGGTGTCGGGGTGGGCGATGAAGTCGGCGGCGCCGGCGAGCAGCTGCGCTTCGATCACGTCGCCGCAGCACTGGGTCGAGGTGCCGATGCCGGTGCGCTCGCGGAACCATCCGTGCGACCAGATGCGGTCGGGGGTGATGCGCGCCCCGCGGCGGTTGGCTTCGCGGGCGATCTCGCGGACCGTGCGCCACTGCTCATCGGTCGCGGCGTCAGCCCGGTCGATCAGCAACAGCACCGACAGGACGCTCGCGTTCCATCCGGCGGTCGCGCCGTCGCGGTAGTCGAAGCCGCCGGATTCCCACGCGGCGCCGAGGTAGTCGATCGGCCAGTTGTAGCCGAGCGGATACCCGGGGAACACCTTGCCGTCAGCGAGCCGGGTGTACCCGCCCGAGGTGCGGTTGGTCAGGTAGTCCGTCGTGGAACGGGCGAGCAGCTGGCGGATGCCGTCGTCGCCGGCCAGGATCTCTTCGGGGTCGCCGTCGGGCAGGTTGATCGCGCTCGTCCAGTGGACCGCCAGATACTCGACCCGCGACATGTCGATCGCCGGGGGCCGTCGATGGAACGCCGAGTCGCGGCGCAGGTCGCCGACTTTGTTCGCGTACCACGCGCCGTACTGCGCCGGGTCACCGTTCGGCTCCCACGTCGCACGCGGGTGGACGGTCTCGACGCCGGGTATCTGGAGGGTGGTCACGCGCTCAATCTCCTGGCTAGATCGGGTATCGGATGATGACGACGCCGTTGCCGCCGTCGGCATTGGCGCCGCCGCCGCCGCCGCGCCCGTCTTCGCCGTTGCGGGGCGGGGTGCCGCCGCCGCCGCCGCCGAGACCGCCGGGGGCGGTCTGATCTGACGTCGACGGGTAGTTGGAACCGCCACGACCGCCGCCTCCGCCGCCGTAGTACTCGCCGGAGCTGGCCGGCCACTCAATACCGAAACCGCCTCGGCCGCCATAGGCAGCGGTCGCCGCCTCGCCGTTCTGACCCGCACCGGCGCCACCACCACCGAAGTCGTTCACGCCGTTGTAGCCCGCCCCGCCCGAAAAGTCCGCGTTCGATCCGCCGGATGGCGGGGTGAGGGTGCCGGCGCCGCCGCCGGTGCCACCCGTGGCCGTGGCGACCGCGCCGAGCACGGTGGAGCCTCCGGTCTGGCCGGCGGCTGGTGTCGACGGGGCGAACGTGCCGCCGGTACCGATCGTGATGGCCTGCGAGGTCGAGATGGTCGTCGACCCGGAGACGACGCGGCCGCCGGCCCCACCAGCGCCCAGGTTGGAGCCGACCTGGCCGCCAGAGCCGCCGCCGCCGCCCACGACGACATACTCGATATCAAGGTCGCCGTCAGGGTCAAACGTGCCGTCCTCGGTGAACGTGTGATAGCGGTATCCGCCGACCTCGGTGATGGTGCCGCCGGTCGGGCTCTGCTCGACGTCGAGGACGCTCGACCAGGCTGCCGCTGCGGTCATATAGCTGGCCGCCGGCGCACCGATGCGCCAGTAGTTGCCCTGTGCTGCGCGTTGGGCGGGTTCGTCGACGGCGTCCGACGCCACGACCGAACCGTTGACGATCAGCTGAACGTCGCCCGTGTCGGCGTCGTAGGTCGCCATGACGTCGATCGGCGCGATCAGCGCTCGCTCGGTCGAATCGGTCAAGGTGAGTTCGTCGCCGAGCGCCGACGTCACCGACACCCGCGGGAACCATCCGGTCGTGCCGTCGACCTGATCGATGCGCAGACCGGCAATCGCGAACAGGCGCTGATCGCCGTCGTTCTGCGCCGAGTAGCCATCGATCGCGATCGTCGCCGAGCCGTAGTATTCGAGGTTGGGGGTGGCGCCGTAGGCGATCACCCCGCCGACCGAGGTGTCAGCCATGACGGCGAAGTCGTCCTCGTCCAGGCTCGTGATCCCACCCCAAGCAGGGCCGTGATCGCCGGCAATCCCCGACACCGCCTCGACGATGCGATCCGGCGAGCAGATCTCAGGGATGAAGGCGATCATGTCCTCGCGGTCGAACGGTTCCTCTGTGCCGTAGATCGGCGGCGTCTGGCACGTCGGCAGCACGACCGGCGAGCAGTACGTCGTGCCCGGGACCTCGTCGCAGACCTCGGTCGAGCAGACCCGGTAGCTGAGGCCGTCCTCGAACAGGATCGAGTTGAGCTCGAGCACGTCGCCGCCCGCTGCGGTACCCGACGTGACCTCGGTCCACGTCGACCCGTCATCGGTCGACGAGAGCACCCACTCGATGACGCACGCCCCGGGATCGTCGACGTCGGGCAGGTTGACGACGAGACCCCCGTCGCCGTCTCCGTCGACGGTCGGCGCCGGCGATGGGTCCGTCGTGAACGTGACCGACCGAACGGGCGACACGTGCGTCACCAGCCCGTTCTCGCGTCGCACGAGACGCACGTCGACCTGGTACGGCGTCTCGGGGTCGAGGCCAAGCCACGAGGTTCCGGTGAGCGGGTAGTCAAGCTCGATCCAGAGCAGCGACCGCTGCGGGATCCGGACCCACGTCTCGGTCGGCGTGATCGTCTGCGTCGGGTTCGTCCACTCGACATCGACGAACAGGTGCGACAGATCGGTCACGGCGAGATCCTCGACCGGAAGCAGCTCATCGAGGTCGACGACCTGGTCGACGTCAACGATGGTCTCCTTCGAATACGAGATCGCCTCGTCGGGATGGCGCGGCTTGAAGCGCTCGATGATCTGACGCACCCGGCCATCCGCCTCGACCGCCATGCGACCCGGGGCGGTGCGGTGCCAGATGGTGACGGGGTCGAGCCACTCGAGGTCGACGACGTCGGGAAAGAACCGCCGGTGGTCGATCGTCGACAGCAGCGGCCGCGCCTGCAGCGTGGCGAACGCCCGGTTGGTGACGATCTGGTCGGCGACGTCGTCGTTCGCTACGAGCCAAGAGAACTGGCGGGGCTTGCGGTCGAAGCGGGCGATCGACGTCGGCGCCTCGGCGTCGTAGACGCCCGGCGACGGGTCGGTCACCCGGACGTGGTTCACCACGTTCAGCTCGGTGTCATCGAAGCCGAACTGCGAACCGCGACCGAAGGCGTACTCCGTGCGGCCGTCGTCGCAGGCGGCGTAGGAGAACACCACTGTCGGCGGAGCGACCCACTCGTTGCCGGTCGCGCCGCCGGCGAACAGGTCGGCGTGGAACGTGTCGCCGGCCATCGGCCGGACGATGATCTTGCCGGTCGGCCCCGTCGACCAGACGAGTCCGACCGGATCGAGAGTGGCGTCGAGCTCCTCGATCGCCGACGCGACCTCGGGGCGGGTGGGGAGCTCGAGGACCGGCGACGAGCTGCCGTCGAGCACGGCGCCATAGAGCTCGTGATCGAACAGCCAGCCGGCCTGCGTCAGGACGCGGTCGACGCGCTCATCCCAGTTCTCGACGAACGCCACGGACCCCAGCGGCACGCCGACGAGGCCGGTGAGCAGGTCACGCGCGACGATGCGGTGAATCCGGGCGTTACCCGAGGCGCGTGTCTCGTCGGACCAGCTCTCGACGCGATGCGTGAACCGCGGAATCCAGCCGGAGACGGCGCCGCCGTAGATGAGAGTCCATCCGGCCCGGATGAGGAGCCCGGCGCCGAGGTCGACGTGCACACCGAACGTCGGCGACGTGTCAGCGTTCCACGGAGCGAGGCGATCGTCGCGAGCGCGCAACTCGATGTTCGCGATCGCCGCCACCGCACGGCCCTGGTACTCCCCCGCCCCGCGGGTCAGGTCGAAGCCGGTGACGTAGCACGACACGTCGTGCCACTCGACGCCCGACCCGACAGCCAGGTCGGCGATCTCGACCACCAGGCGCCACTCTCCGGGTCCGTAGGCGACCTGCGTGGTGACTCCATGGGACGCGTCGGGCGCCGCTGCGCACAGTTCGGCCGGAGTGGGCATCAGAGCGGCGTCCGATCGCCGTTGCGGGCCTGGTTGATCAGCTGGTTCTCGGCGGTGTTCGCCGGCGTCCCAGGCGGGTAGTTGATCGTGATGTTCGGCGGCGGCCCATAGTCGGTCGAGATCTGCTGGGGAGCGCTATCACCCGACAGGCGAATCCCGATCGTGCGGAACTCCTCGCGGATCTGGGGCGTGATGTCGATCGTCAGGTTCGAGAGGCGGTCCTGTGAGAGCTCGTCGATCAGGCGTTGCGCCTCGGCGTATTGGCCGCGGTCGATCGCCGCCCGGATCGTGGTCACCTTGTCGACGGGGATGTCCTCGAGCGTCTCGAGGTAGTCGAGCGTGTCCTCGGTCAGGCGTAGCTGCTCGCGTCGCAGGTCGCGGATCGCCTTCTCGCGGTCGGCGTCGGTCTCGGCTTCGGCAACTTTGACGGTGGCCTCGCGCACACGGTCGAACGCATCGGCCAAGTCCAGCAGCGTCCGCTCTGCGGAGATGCCGGCGTCGACCTCGTCGACCTTGGCGGCGAACGCGTCAATCCCGCCGATCGTCTCGATGACGTCGTCGCGGATGCGGCGGAGCTCGGTGGCGACGGCGCTGGCGAGGTTGACCCACGACGGGATCGACGCCTCGACTCGCTCGCCGGCATCAGCGACCTTGTCGCCGGCATCGCTGGCTGCGTCACCGGCGTCGTCGGCTGCGTCGCGTGCCGCGTCGAGTGACCTCACATAGGCGTCGAGCACCCGCAGCGGGTCGTCGCGCCCGAACTCGTCGTAGAGCGCCTCGACCTGGGTCCGGGCCTCCTGGCTGGACACGGCGAACGCGTCGAGCAGCGACGCGGCAACCTCGTTGACCGAGAGATCGTCGGACAGCTGCACGAGTTCCCGGATGGCGTCGAGCGCCGAACGCGAAGCCCCCTCGAACCCGGTCAGACCGTTCTCGGCCGCCTGCCAGTTGAGCGTCGTCAGGTCGCGTCCCTGGCGCACGAGATCAGCGACGGCCTCGGCCGCCTCCTTCGACCCGCCAGCGTCGGTCACGATGCGTTCGAGCGCGTCGGCGTCGTCGTTGGTGAGCGCCCGCAGCACCCGTGGCAGATCCTCGATCGTGAGGCTCAAGTCGGCAAGAGCACCCGAAGCCGTGGTGAAGTCGTCCTGGTCGCCGAGCAGCTTGTCGGCGAACACCTCATAGGCGTTGCCCGCCTCGTCGTAACGGCCCCGGATCTCCTCGGCGACGCCGATCTGGTCGAGGATGGCCTGCGTCGTCGCCTCGATCCGCTCGGCGAGCTTCTCCGATCGGCTGCGCAGCAGGTCCAGGCCGGCCACGACGCCGCCGACGACGACGCCGCCGATGCCGAGGGCTCCGAGCGCCGTCCCGAACGTCGTCAGCGCCTTCTGCGCCTTACCGGTGACACCGAACCGCTCGCCGAAGATCAGCGCCGTGTCGCCGAGGTCGGCAGCCGCCTGGGAGGCGACGCCGGCGCCGGCAGCTACGCCGCCGAGCTCGTCGGTGAACCCGCGCAGTGCCGGGATCGCCGACTGCAGGCCCTCGCCGCGCTGACGGATGCGCTCGACGTCGTCAGCCGCACGGCGGGCGTTGCCCTTCGCGTCGATCTGGATGTCGACGTCGTACTTCCGGCTCGCGAGCTCGGCGACCTCCTGCAGCTCGCGCTGTGCCCGCTCCAGGTTGGCGGTCTCGGTCTGGATCTCGATCGGATCCTCGAGGCGCTCCAGGGCTTGCAGCGACGAGCGGATCTGCTGCTCGAGGACTTGCGCCTTGAACTCGATGCGCAGCTCGCGCGCCTTGTCGAGGCCGAGCTCGTCGAGCTCGCGCTCGAACCGACCCAGTGACGTCTCATCGACGTCGATGCCAACCTCGACGCCCTCGGAGAGGCGCTCGGCCGTCTCCTCGAGCCGCTCAACCTTGTCGAGCCCGGTGACGTCGACAGCGACTTCGGCTTCGATCTTGCGCTTCGGCATCAGGCGGCCTCAGCGATCTCGTCGATGGCCCGCAGCAGCACGTTCTCGAGGTCGGCCTCGGCGGCTTCGACGGTTGCCGTCCAGGCGCCGCGACCGACGAACCCGGGGTGCGTCACCTCGCCGACCGGATGCTCGAGCTCACCGAACAATGCCGGCGGGCGACCCGTCGCAGTCGCCCGCCGGCGCGCCCTGATCGTGTGTCGCCGCGCGCCATCCTCGGCCCATGCCCAGAACCCGGCCGGCGACCCGTACAGGACGATCGTGGTCTGCCGCTTCGTGACCTTCGCCCGGTCGACCCGCACCACCAGCGGGTACGGCCCGGCGCGGTTGCCGGCGCTCCCGGCGACGTGGAGTGCGATCGACGAACTCCCCCAGACGCGCGAGATCTCCGCCTCGCCAGCACGCTGGAACGAGGCGAGGATCTGCTCGACGGACTCCGCCGGCACCTGCTCGAGGAGACGGGAGAGGCCGGCGACCCGATTGCGACGGCGGGCCACGACGGCGGCGGCTCAGACGACCGCGCTCGTGGTGTCGTCGCCGAACTCGATCGAGGGCTTCGCTTCGAGCGGCAAGGTCGTGGTCGCCTGCAGCGTGGTGCGCATCGAGCCGCCGATGGTGCCGGCGACGACGCGCAGCTGGCCGATGGCCTTGGGCGGGTCGTCGCCGTCCATGCCGAAGAAGAACCAGGCGAGCTCGGTGTCGTGCTCGAACAGGACGCGCGAGAGGCCGGCGGCCACGTGCGGGTCCTGCAAGAAGCCGAGGACGAGGTTCCACGACGTCTGGCCGACGGTCGTGATCGTCTCCTCGGGATCGCAGCCGGTCGCCGGGATCGTCTCGGTCGTCAGGTTCGGCGACGCCTGGATCTCGCCCGACGTCATCTGGCACGAGAAGTCGGTGTAGTCGGCGATCGTCGCGGTGGCGACGTCGTCGGCGTTGGTCGGTTCGGTGAAGGCGAGGCCGAAGTTGCCGTCCTCGATCTTGAGCACTGTCTTGGGCATGGGGTTGTCTCCTCGGTGGTTGAGGTCAGCAGGTAGTGAGGGAGGCGGCGACGGTCAGCGCGTACGCGGGGTACTGCTGACCGCCGATCTCGAGGCGGGTGGAACGGGTGGTGTCGACCGCGAGCACACCGACCTCGCCGGCGTCGGTGTCGTGGCCGGTGTTGACGCCCTTGGAGCCGCCGAAGGCGTCGAGGACGGCGTCGGCGAGCGTGATGAGCTCGTCCTCGCAGCCCGACGCCCCCGAGCGAGAGCCGACGACGTACACGTCGACCCGGGCGTCAAACACCGTCTCGGACTCGGGACCGAGCTGAGGCAGTCCGACGACGATGCACGGCAACTCTGCGGGGTCGTCCGGCAACGTCGACCAGACGACGGCGTCGGGGACCGCCTGGGCGACCGTCGTCACCGCTGCGCGCATGAGGGCGAGCATCAGCCGACACCCGCGATCGCCATGTTGAGGTGGCGCTCGAGCAACCGATTGATGTCGGGATCGTTGGCGGCGACGCGAACAACGACGCCCTCGATGCCGAACCCGGCGACACCCTCGGGCGACTGACGACGCTTGTAGAGCCGGCTGGCGAGCAGCAGGATGGCGAGCTGCACGTCGTGGTGCGTCATGTGCGTGACCATGACCCGGTCGTAGACCCAGTGCGACGAGGCCGCCAAGGCGTCGTCGAGCTGCTCGTCGTCGGCGTCGGACTTCGCGCCGATCATCGCCTTGAGCGTCGCCTTGTCGGCGATGATCTCGCCGTCAGGCACGACGGTCGGGACCATCTGCCCGAGGAACCACGCCGCCGCATACGGGTCGTAGGCGACGCGCGTCTGGTTGCCGAGCACGACGTACTCGAACGGCGCGAACGCCGGGCCGACGTAGTTGCCGTCACCGTAGGTGGCATCCGCGCTCAGCGTGTCGAGGTCGACCGGAGCGGTCACCCGAGCTTCCCACCTCGACGTCGTCGAGTCGTAGGCGGCGAGAGTGTCGTCGCCGAGGGTGACGAACTCGAACACGTCGAAGGCGTCGCCGGCGTAGTTGCCGTCGCCATAGGTGCCGTCGGCTCGCAGCGTGGCGAGGTCAGCCGGCACCGGGTCGGGGTCGAACACCGCCGAGGTGATGTCGACCCCGACCGTCGACGTGATGTCGAGCGCGGCCGGAACGGTCACGACGTCTCCGTCGTCTCCTGGCGCGCCTCGAGCCACTCGATCAGCGTCGAGCGGTCCTTCCCGGCGCGCTCGGCCGCCAGCACGGCGTCGAGCTCGTCGGGGTTGGCTTCGACGTACGACTCCACGTCGTCGATGTTGTGATCGCTCGGGTCGAACTCTGCCGGCTCGCTGGTCGGCGGATCGGGTTCGACGCTGCGATCCGTGAGGCCCGCCAGGGGCGCCACCGACGCCCGACCGTTCCCACGGTCGTGGCGTACGGTGACAACCACCGGAACGCGCCGCTGCTTGGTGGTCATCGGTCAGGCTCCGATCAGCCCGCCGGCCGCAGGTGGACCGCCGAGTTGGCGGTCGGCGTCGGCCGCACGGCGGCGACGTCGGCTGCGACGGCGATCTGGCGACCGAGCACCGACGGCTCGACGGCCTCGAGCACGGGATACCGGTAGATGTACCCCTCGAGCGCGAGGCTGTTGCCGACCCAGAAGGTCGTGTCGGTGATCGACGGCGTGACGACCGGACGGAGACCGGCCGGACCGCTGCCGTCGAAGCTGTCGGCGCGGGCGGTGCCCATCGCGTTCTGCCCACCGAGGAACGGGAACAGCGGCCGGTCGGCGCCGTCGACGAGGCTGCCGAGGCGGGCCCAGCCGAGCGGACCCATCGTGACCCACGTGGCGAGCTCGCCGGTGCTGTCATACACGTCGGCCGAGGCGGCATACAGCGCCGCCAGAATCGTCGGACCGTCCGCGTCGGCGGCGAGGTCGATCGAGCCGGTCGAGTTGGCGAGCTCGGTCACCATGTAGGTGTCGATCGCCCGGGCGAGGCGCCAGTTCATCTGCTCGACGATCGTCGTCAGCGCCTGGGGCGTCTGGCGCAGCAGCTGCTGCGAGACGTTCAGGTAGCCGCCGAGGGTCTCGGCCTCGATGGTCTGGTTGGCGACGCTGAACGCCAGCGACGCGAGTTCGGCCTTCTCCGCCGACTGGACGCCGACACCGCTCGTCGGACCGTTCGGGTCGACGAGATACGGGCGACGGAAATCGCCGGCAGGCATCTCGCGCATCCCGACGGCGGATGCGAACGGCATGCCCTTCGGGTACGGGTGGATGACCGGGCCGACGACCGGGTCGACGTAGAGGCCGGCGAGGTCGCCGGCGGTGGCCGTGGTGTCGGCGGCGAGGGTGCCCATGTGCTGGGCGGCGCGTGCCTCCTTGACGGCGGCGTGGTAGCGCCGGGCGGCGTCCTCGTCGGAGAGGTGGAGGATGTCGTGCAGGAGCTGACCGGCCGAGCGGTACTGACCGCTGGCTCGATCCGAGCTGGTGAAGGGCTGCAGGCTGCGCAGCTTCTTCGAGGTCTCCTCGGCCAGCTCGAGGTCGTCACCGAGCAGCTCGATCTGGGCGTCGAGCTCGGTGATGCGGGAACGGGCGGCGCCAATCGTCTCCTTCTCGGAGTCGGTCAGGTCGCGGCCTTCGTCGTGGGCGGCGGTGGCGTAGCTCTCGACCAGCGACACCTTCTGGGCGCGCTCGTCGAGGAAGCGGGTGAGCAATGCGTCGGGCACTTCTGGCTCCTGGGTCGTGAGGTTGGATCTCTCTCGACTCGGGCCGGGTGTCACATCCTCCAGCGGGCCGGGTGTCAGCGCAGTGCGCCGGGTGTCAGCTCGTCCGTGGTGCGGGTGTCAGCTCGTCGTCTACGGAGAGCATGATAATCACACTCGTGTGATTCGCGTCAAGCATTCACGCTCTTGAGCCACGCCGTGACCTCGTCGAGCGCCGGCGTCCCGAGCACGACACCACCCTCGGAGCGCATCGCCAACACGCCAGCGCCGGCGTACACGGGCGACGGCGTGGCGGCGACGTGGTGCAGGTACACCTGGACGCGCTCACGCACCTTGCCGATGAGGCGGGGCTTGGCGACGTCGTCGAACATCACCGACAGCCCCTTGTGCGACTCCTCGAGCATCGACCGGACCTTCGGCAGCTGCGGGCCGTCGTAGAGCCGGAACGTGGCGTAGCCGCCGTCCTCGCGCTGCTCGAGCTCGGTGGCGTACCCGACGCGAGCGTCGAAGCTCTCGTCGTGGTCGAGGTTGAGTGCGATCCAGCCGGCGTTGCCGCGCCGCTGGGCCAACTGGCAGCACGCCGTGAGTGAGCCCGGGGCGAACATCTCTTCAAAGCTCTCGACGGAGCCGTCGGCACGACGCTGGGTGACCTGCGCCGCCTCGCGGAACGGCACGATCTTGCCGTGCACGGTGCGGCCGTCGTCGCGCAGCTGTAGCTCGCCGAGCTCGACGGATCGGCGCAGTCCCTGCTCGGCCTCGATCTCGATGATCTCACTCATGGGGTCACCTCCGGGGTGGTCGTGGTCCGACGCAGCGGATTGAACCGCTCGCGTGCCCGGATCTCGGACACGTCCATCGCTCGGTCGCCAGTCTCCTCGTCGACGATCGAGTGCATCGTCGAGTAGAACGCCGCCAGGGTGGCGGGCTCGGGTCGCAGGAACTCGTCGCGGTCGAACTCGATGCGACGGTCGCCGGGCAGCGCCCATGCTGACAGCGTCGTGGCGATCGTTTGCGCCAGCGCCCGCAACGACGACCGCCACCAGAAGTCGGTCAGCTGATGCGTCGTCGTGTATGTGAGGCCGCCGCCCGGGTTCGGCAGACCGGCCAGCCACGGCGGGGTGCCGAGCGCCGAGGCGATGCGCTGCTCGTCGAACGTACGCAGGTCGAGCAGCGCCATGTCCTTCGGCGACAACGTGACCGTCTCGAACTCGACGCCACCCGACAGCACCGCCGGCGCTCCGGGTGTTCCGCGGCGAGCCGCCAGCCATCGCGCCTTCAGATCCTCGGACTGCGTGCTGTCGAGGCTGCCCGGGTGCTTGAGCACCGCCCAGAGCCCGTAGTTGCCGATGTCGGCGGCGTAGCGCTCGAGCGTCGCCGCCGACACGATCGACCGTGTCGCCCACTCGAGCGGGCCGATGCCGCGCGCTCGGCCGGCGAGCGTCTGGTACCGGATGTGGCAGACGTCGCGGCGGTCGAGAGGCTCGCGGCCGAGGGCGTAGTTCCATCCGCCGGCGCCGTCAGGCGTGATCTTCACCCAGTCGGGGTTCAGAGCGATGAACCGCGCCGGATACCCGTCGGCGTAGCGGCCGGTCGCCCAGATGATCGCCTCGCGCTGCATGAGCATCGAGTTGACGACGACCTTGCAGAAGTCGATCCACGACCCGTACTGCTCGGGCTGTGGGTTCTTCGACCAGTCCGGCAACGTCACCCGCTCAACGCCGCGCGCGCCGTAGATCGGCATCGTCGACAGCGTCCTCGAGGTCAGGTCGGTGCACGTCATCACCGTCGACACCCGCTTGAGGTAGCCCTCGGGGTCGTGGCGGCCGTAGCCGAACCCGGGCCACTCCCCACCCATCGGCTCCATCCACGGAGTGCCCCATGTGTTGCCGTAATCGTCGCGCTGCGGCCATCCATCCCACGCCTCGGCGTGCATGACGGTGCCAGCCGACGACTGCGGCCCGACCGATCCGGTCGCAGCGTTGGCGTTCGGATCGTGGTTGCGCGGGTCGATCTGCGGGATCTCGAGGGCCCGGGACTCAGCTCGGGCCAGCTCGACGTAGTCGGCCGATCGACGTTGCAGCAAGCGAGGCACGATGACGATCAGGCGGTACGGGTCAGGACAGCCGTACCGCCAGTGACGGTGGCACCGACGGCCGGTGCCGTCGGCTGCGACGTGTCGCTCGTGCCGGCGGTCGTGACGGTGAACTCCTCGCCGCCGGTGAACTCGACGAACTGCCCGATGGTGTACGCCGTCTCGTTCGCTCGCACGACGCGTGTCAGCGCGCGGCCGAGGTAGTCGACGCCGGACGTGGTCGCACGACCGAGAAAGTCCTTGGACGCCGAGGCCGGGGTGACGAGGTCCCGACCCATGTGGTCATCGCGGAACGTGGTGGTTGCCATGAGTCAGTCCTCCGAATCCGGTTGCAAGTGCAACGACATCAGTGTACCCCAGGTGTCGAGGCAGTGCGCAGATGGTGCACCGCCCACGCCGCGCACCGCACCAGGTCGTTGCGGGACTTCGACGAGATCCCGAGCCGCTGCCCGGTCGTGGGTCGCACGCGGAGCTCCTCGACCTGGCTGTCGAGCTGCTCGCCGACCACGTGCAAGATGTCGCCCTCACGCACGCCGGCGCGCAGCAGCGGCAGCGACTGGGTCGTCTCGACGTTGCCGTGCGGAATCACGTTCACGTGCAGCGACCGAACCGCCGGCAGGTCGGCGAGCGTGACGCCGGCGATGAGCGCCGTCACGCCCACCGTTGACGAGCTCAGCCAGTCGAGCAGCGCCGAACGGGTCGGGAAGGTGTCACCCTGCAGGACGATGACGCCCTCGTGCGTCACGCTCGCCACGATGGCCCCGAAGCCGAGCCCCTGGTAGTCCTCAGCTGCGATGACGGCGTTGGCGAACCGATGCTCGCCGAGCGTCGTGATGCGCTCGGCCCATTCCTCGGTCGTCAGGAACACCTCTGCGCCGTGGTCGTCCATCGACGTCGTCAGCGGCCACTGGTTGAGCCACTGCCCACGGAACGACTCGATCGGGTCGGGCTCACGAGGGTCAGCACCCTCACCACGCATCGCCCGGGCGAGGGCGTCAGCAACACGTCGCTCGCGGCCCTTCGACCAGTGCGGTGACGCCATCCGCCACGTCGCCGGATCCTCGATGTCCGCGTCGCGCGGCGCCGACCACTCGAGGATCATCGACGTCGTCGGCTCGCGCAGCGTCTGCAGCAGCCCGACGCGCCGGTGCGGGATCAGCGCTGTCGCTCGCCGGTGCGCCGTCGACACCAGCAGCAGCTGCGACGACGCCGGCTCGGCGAGGGTTGGCTCGATGCCCTCGTCAACGGCCGCCACCGGCACGTCCCAGCCCTCGTCGACGATCGCCAACGCAGACGTCTTCGAGTACGCCGCGTTGTAGGCGATCGCCGACCAGACCGACCCGTCGAGCAGCCAGGTGAGCTCGTACCGGTTCGTCATCCTGCGCGGGACGTGCGCCCTCGACTCGTGGTCGTCGAGGACCGGGGCGAGGGTGTCGCGCGCCGGTGCGAAGTTGCGGGCGGTGTGCAGCACGTTCTGCCGCTCGCCGAACAGCTCATGCGCGTGCAACCGCCACCAGCCGACCTCTCGTAGGCCGACCGTCTTACCCGACTGGCGCGCCGTCGACAGCAGCGCCGAGAGGAGCAGCAGCATCCCGTCGGCGTCGTGCTGCAGCAGCATCCGGTAGAACAGCCGCTGCCACCAGCGCGGATCGAACCCACCTCGAGCGACCGCCGACTCCTCGACGAGCGGCCCGTAGCTGCCGACCGCCTCGGGGTGCGGCGCCGTCAGGAAGCGCGGCCAGACCGAGTCATCGGGCACGTCGCGCAGGTCGTCGAGCCACGGGACATCCCAGACCGGGTCGTCGGCCGGGATGCCCTCGATGTCGGGCACCAGCGTCTCGGGCTTCGCAACGCCACGGCCGGCGAGGTGCTGGGCGAGGTGGCCGCCCTGCTTGCGGCCGCAGTCGTGGCAGCTCGGCACGAGTACGCAACAGCCCGACCCCTCAAGGTGCTCGTGCAGAGCCAGCGGCGGCTGATGGTCGGCCTCGGTCGCCGGCGCCCCGCAGTGCGCGCACCACGGGTTCGCCTCGAGCAGCGCCCTGCGCGCGACCTGATGCTGGTGGCCATAGGCCGGACGAGCCACGACGATCAGGCCCGATCCACCGCGACTCGAACCGACGGCGCCCGATCGACGCCGATCGAGACCGATCCCCGATGTGTGCGGCCTGAGGGGAGGGATGTCCTGCTGGCCTGATCGTCAAAAAATCGGGGGCTCACTGGTCGTCCTCGGGGTACGGGTCGTCGGGCTCGGGTGCGTCGTCGGGTGGTTCGATCTGGATCAGGAGCTCGGCGTACTTGTCGAGGTCGATCAGTGCTCCGTTCGGGAGCTGGTAGGCCTGGAACAGTTCGCCTGAGCTCGTCGAGGTCGGTTCGGTCCGCTGCTCGAGGATGTCGATGATGCGCTGGTGGATAACTCTCATGGTTGCTCTCCGATGATGACGATGGCTGATTGGGGTGGGAGGTTCTCGACGGCGATGGCGCCGACGGACGGGAAGGGCTCGGCGTTGACGTACACCTCGACGCCTTGACGGTCGGTACCGACGTAGCGCAGGCGGATCTCGTCGAAAGCGATGATCACCTGGCCGAGGTCGGCAGTGGCCTCAGCGAACTCGAGGGCCTGCGATCTGGTGAACTGCTCGACGGCACGGTCGTGAAGCAGCTGAGTCGTGCGTCGACGTGCCTGACTGAGGGCGTAGCCGCTGACGAACGCCAGGGCCACGGCGAGGGTGGTCAGCAGTGCACTCATCGTGATCTACCGCGGGAAGCGCGGGAACTTCCCGCGCTGGTGGCCCTCGCGCAGACGTGCGAAGTCTCGACTCTCTTTCTATTTCCCCTGGTAGATGAGTTATCCACAGATGACGCCGCGAACCCGATTTTTCGGGCAGCGCGGGAAGTTCCCGCGCTCCCGCGCTCGTGACCAGGGGTTTTACGGTTGCGGGCACGCCTGACGTTCCCGCGCTCGTGACCAGGGGTTTTGCGCACCATCACACCGGCACCGCCTCGCCGGGCCCCCATCGCCGGCCGTCGTCCTGGCGGTGTTCGGGCTCGACTCGCAGCTCGGTGATCCACTTCTCAGCCACGCCCATGTCGAGCATCTGCTCGACGTCTACGACGTCGCGGTGCTTGCCGGCGACGGCGTCGCGGCACGCCCCGTACTTCACCGGCTCGCCCACCTTGTGCACCTTGCGGGCGATCGACTTCGCACCGGACACGAGCGCCCTACCCTCGACCGAATCGAGCACGACCGCCTCTCGTTCGGCTTGCCGCTCGGCCCGGGCCCGTTCGGCGCGCGCCGACTGGCTGCGTGCGTGCTCGATCGCCAGGGTACGCACGGCGCACGACGTCTGGTCGATCTCGGCGGCGAGTTCCCAGTCCTCGACGTCGACGTGCGTGCGGCCCTCGAGGAGCGCCACGGCGGCCGCCAGCTTCATGCGACGTAAGTCCTGGTGGGTGTCGAGCGGGTCGACGACGAGCGTGCCCCTGGAGCGCTCGAGGCGCCGCCGGCGGATGCCTGCCACGAGCTCGTCGTCGAAGCTGATGTCGACGCCCTGCACGGTCGCCTGCGGCTCGAACTCGATGGGCCCGGGCCACGCGGCGTGCTCGTCGATCGTCGGGTCGCTGGCGAGGGCGAACGTGAACCGCTGAGGGGTGCCTCCTTCGCCGTCTGCGATGAGGCTGGCGGCGTAGGTCAGCTGGAAGCCGACGATCATCGACAGCCGGTAGCGGTGGGCCTTGAGCCAGCGCCGGCGCTCCTCGGTGGCGTTGTGCTGGCCGAGGTCGCCACCCATCCACGCCGAGCGGATCGTCTCCATGATCGTCGAGCCGGACCGTTCCGACTGGGCGAGCAGGCCCTGGCCCTCGTCGACGAACGCGAGACCCGCGGTCATGACCTGTCTGCGCTCCTTCGGGCGCTTCTTGCCGTCGTCGTCGACGCCGCCGTCGACCATGCCCATGTACGCCTCGATGAGCCCTTCGCCGCTCGACGGCAGGATCGGATCGGCGATGTCGTCGCGTTGGTGCGGGACGAGCTCGCGGGCGACGTTGACCGCTGCGGACTTCCCGCCGCCGGAGGCGTCGATGATCGAGGTGAACAGGTTGAGGCTGACCCGTGAGCCGACGATGGCGGGCAGGGCGATGGTGGGCGGGGTGAGCATGACGACCCGGGCGAGCACGGCGAGCAGGACGGCGTCGGCGGACACCATGCGGTTGTGGGCGGCGGCGCGGATGTGGCCGAACACGGGGCGGGCCTGCCAGAACTGCTCGGGCAGGTTGGCCCAGCCTGGCTCGACGATCTCGCCGGTCTCGAGGTCGACGTTCGGTGGTGGCGTCGTAGCGATCTCGGCGACCCGCTCGGGCTCGGCGTGCACTTGGGCGACGGCCCACATGACGGCCGAGCCGAACTCGCCGCCGTCGCGCCGTGCCGGGTCGTCCATGACGCGCATCCACCAGCGGTGCAGCATGTCGACGGCAGCCTGAGCCGGGTAGAGCCCGGCGGCCGCCTCACGCAGCGCCCAGCAGGCCACCTCGACGAGCGTGTCGTGTCGTGCGCCCACGTACTCCGCCAGGCGCTTCTCGACGCCGCGGAGCGCCGCTGGGCGAGCCTGGGCGGTGTGCTCGGCGACGAACGCCCGCACCTCGTCAGGTGTGGCGGCGCGGGCGGCCTCGGTCTTCGACACGGTGAGCCCCTCGATCCACGCCCACGGCAGCTGGGGGAGGTCGTCGGGGTCGGGTGGGCCGTCGAGGTACTCGGTCTGGTCCTGTTCGTCGATCCACTGGTAGATGCGCCCCTCGGGGTGCAGTGACGGGTGCACGACCATGTAGCGGTGGTGCGCCTGGATCATGTCGATGCCGGTGGCGGGGTCGGTGGCGAGCGTGGTGCCGACCGGGACCCGGAACAGCGCGATCCCGCTGCCGTCCTCGCGGCTCGTCGACCAGACGGTCGGCGGGAGGATGCCGTAGCGGTCCTGCAGCTCGTCGAGGCCGGTGTCGCCGCCGTGGTAGACGTCGACGTCGACGCCGACGACGTCGGGTGGCAGCCGGATGGCGATGTTGCCGCCCCAGTCCCACGCCTCGACCTGGGCGGCGGTCGGATAGCGCCCGGCGTATCCGGTGAACCCGGCCGGCGGGGCGCCTTTGGAGCGCGCCGGGAGCGGCAGCGGCGCCCATCCGCGCGCGAGCAGGTCGCGGGCGGCCTCGAGGGCGTGCGTGGTCGTCGTGTCGTCGTCGAGCACGGTCACTGGTCAGTGGCGTCTCGATTGGCCTGACGTCGTTCTCGACGGAACTCGGCGGCCTCCCAGATCGTGATCTCGATGGCGCCGGCGGCGACGGCGAGCTTCCGCTTCGACATGGCGATGTCAAAGTGCTCGCCATCCGTACCTGGGTACTGGATCCAGCGTCGCTGCACGCCGATGCGATCGGCCATCTCGAGGAGCTCCTCCGTGGAGTCCGCGAGCATGTGGCTCATCTTCATGCCACGGAACTCACCCATCGGGTACTGGTACATATCGTCGACGTACACGCTCACGCCGCGCCCCTTCCCTCGCCGAACTGCTGCCACCAGTAGGCGATCAACGCCGCCTCGGCGCGGCCGTCGTCTTTCACCCGGGCGAACAGTGACGCCTTGCCCGGCCAGAGTTCGACGGCCCGCTCCCGGCTGGCGCCTTTGTCCTTCGACAGCTTGAGGTCGCGCTTCCAGACGCTCGGGGCGACGTAGCGGATCGGCATGGCGAGCGCGGCGAAGTAGCCTTCGACGACGCCCTTCGACCGACCGAACTTGAACGACGAGGCGACGCCCTGCTTGGGCATCGAGTGCACGTCCTCGATCACGACCGGGCCGCACTCGTCCCAGGCGTCGAGGTCGTGCAACAGCTGCGGCGAGACGTTGCGGTTGAGTACCGGCATGTCGTACACGTCGACGAGCACGCCGTAGCTGTCGACGAGCGCGATGGCACCCGACAGACCGGGGTCGACTCCGACGGTGATGCTCACTTCTTGCGGTCCTTCCAGTCGGGGTGGTTGTCGTGGCGGGTGCCGGCGAACAGGCGGCACGGCACGCACTCGGGGTCGCAGGTGCCACCGTCACCGACGAGGGTGTCGGTGCATCCCGGTGGGCACGTGCACTGCTTGCCGACGTGGGTCGTCTCGTCGCACATGAAGTGGCGACGACGCCCGTAGGCGATCATCGGGTGCCCGCAGGCTTCGCAGCGGGGCAGGGCGGCGAGCGGGTCGGTGGCGGCGTCGACGATGCTCACAGGTCGTCCTCGCACTCTCCGCAGATGTGGCAGGTCGAGTTGTACCGGCGTTCGTCGTCGACGAGTTCGGCGAGGCGCTCGGCCTGGTCGATGGGCCGGTCGCCGGCGGCGAGCATCAACTCGGCCACCTCGCGGACGGTGTCGTTCGGGTGGCTCGTCTTCGCCCAGTCGAGCGTGGCGTTGTCGGTGATCGTCACGTGTGACCTCCGTTGCGGTCGATGCAGGCCCGGCACGCTGCGGCGAGCGTGCCGGGTTCGTGGGTGAGCGGGGTGACGGCGAGTCCGCAGCGGGTGATCGCAGCGCTCGATCCGATCGGGATCGTCGAGTCCCGCTTGAAGCGGTCGGCGCTGGCGGTGTCGAGCAGGATGTGCGCCTCGGGGTGCTTGGCGCGGATCACTAGCCCCCAGCCGCCGACGCCGAGCTCGATCGCTACCGGGTCGGGCGTCTTCGGTGTGGGCTTCGGCGGCCTCTCGGGTCCGCCGTACGGGGTGAGGTCGAACATCGTCATGACGCGGCCGCCAGTCGCTGCTCGCGGATCTGGCGGCGCTCATGCTGCGATGTGCCGCCCCAGGTTCCCTGGCACATGATCTCGGGCCGCGACAGGGCGTACTCGAGGCACTCGTCGCGCACCGGGCAGCGGGCGCACATCTGCTTGCCTGGCTTCGTCGGCATACCCCGGCTCGGGAAGAACAGCCGGTCACGATGCGTCGATCCGTGGGTCTCGACGATGCCGCGACAGGCGGCGCGATCGGACCACTCGGGTCGCTCGAACATCTCGGCGAGGTTCACGGGTCAGACCGCCTTCGCGAAGTGCTCGTCGCCCTTGAGCCCGCGGCGGTGCGCGGAGTCGGTGTGCTTGGCGAGCCCGGAGCGGGTGTGCGTGCGGGCCTCGCACTGCGAGCAGCAGAACATCCGCCCCGTCGCTGCGATGTCGGGCCCGCTGGGTTCCTGGTCGTCGTCCTGGTCATCGTCGATGTCAGCGAGCTTCTCCCGACCTCCGGCGTCACGCTCAGCGGAGTCTTGGCCGTCGTTGGCGAGTGGCTCAGGCGTCGGCATCGCCTCGACGGGCTTGGTATCCCAGCCGGGATGCTTGTGGCCCCGATGCGTCTTCATGCCCAGCTCGGTCGCCGGCACGGCGTCGCACTCGGTGCACGGCACGCCGTCGGTCTTCGGCTTCTTGGCGGCGGGCTTCTTCTTCGGCGATGCCGGTGTCGGCTCGGGATCGGCCGCCGGCGGTTCGTCGGTGAACGTGGCGCGCAGCTCACGCGCCAGGCGCAGTCGCTCGGTCGCCACCTCGAGGTCGTACTCGAGGCCCTCGATTAGGTCGTCGAGATGGGTCAGCGGTTCGGTCATGACGCCTCCGTGAGCGCGATCATCCGATCGAACAGTTCGGCAGCGGAGGTCTGCAGCATCTCGACGTGCGGCTTGAGAACGGCCCAGGCGGCGGCCCAGGCGGCGGCCCAGGCGGCGGCCCTGGCGGCGGCCCCGGCGGCGGCCCCGGCGGCGGCCCTGGCGGCGTCCCAGGCGGCGTCCCCGGCGGCGGCCCTGGCGGCGGCCCTGGCGGCGGCCCTGGCGGCGTCCCTGGCGGCGGCCCTGGCGGCGTCCCCGGCGGCGCGCGCCTTTACCTTCGCCTGATCGATGATCGGCATCGCATCGCGGCACAGCTGCACCGTCGACAATGCCGGCAACGCTTCGATTTTCGCTGCCTCGTCGTCGAGGCCGGCAGCGCGCAGCCACACCGGCGTGTAGGTGCGCACCGCCCAGTCGGCGGCCATGAACGCCCGCCGATCTTGGATGTCAGGAGTCGCTCGGGTACCAACGAGCCGCGGGATGAACGGGACGAGGATGCGGTTGCGGGCCTCGTCATCGAGTGCGTCGTTCCACGTCCGCCCGAACGCTGCGAGCACAGGGTCGACGCACTGAGGGTGATCGGACCAGTCCTCGCCGGCGACCCAGGCGACGGCTTCGAGCAGGCACATCTCGCCGTCGCCGGGTCGGTGCCCGCCGTGGGCGAGATGGATCGGGGTGTTCAGTCGGTCCTCGATGATGGTCATTGGTGTCTCGATTCGTGAGTTGATGTGCGACGGGAGCGGCTCAGAAGCCGGGACCGGTGTCCGCTGCTGCGCCGGCGGTGGCCGGGAACGGCTCGCCGGACGGCTGGGCGTCGGGCCGCGCGGCGTCGGTGTAGATCTGGCACGCCTTCGCGTCCCACTCGGCCTCGTCGGGCCGGGCGGCACGGATGGTGAGTGGGCCGTAGTAGCCGAGCGACTGCGACCGCGGCACGGCGTCGCACTCGGCCTGCGTGCGCAGCTCCGGCCCGATCTTCGAGCCGTCGGCGTTCCACGCCTGCCCGTACTCGATCGTCTGCTCGATCACGTCGCCGATGCGACCGTCGAAGCGGCCGGTCCGACCGAGCGCCGCCTTCTGGGCGTCGAGAGCCTCGATCCACTGGGCGAAGCCGCCGCCGGCGAAGATGAGGCGAACGACGTCGCCGGGTTGCGGTACGCCGCCTTCGCCGCCGATCTCGGCGTGCGCCGTCGTGCCGGGCATGGTGACGCAGGTGACGACGAGCTCGTAGCGAGGGTCGCCGTTCGGCTTCGTCTTCGGCGTGCCGTCGGTCTTCGTGCTCTGGCGTCGCTCGGGATCGGCGCACATGGCGCCGATGAAGCGCTCGCCGAGTGCTCGCTTCTTCACGATCGGCGTGCCGGGTCCGGTGCCGTCGCTGGGAACGTCGATGGGCATGGTGTGGTTCTCCTTGTGGTTCGCGGTGTTGCCCGCGGGTGTGTCACGCAGCGGCCAGGACGGCGGCCACGTGCGCTCCGGTCGGTACCGGTGCGATCTGTCGGAGGCGCTCGGCGAACCCGCGCACGCCGGCGGCCTCGTCGATGTTGAGCGACGCCAGCACGGCGCCGATCGGGATCGTCGGCTGGGCGATCGTCAGCCGGTCGAGCGGGATGACGGCGCACAGCACCTCGCGGGCCCGGTCGGTCATCTCGTCGTCCTCGAGCGCGCCGACGGCGAGCGCCAGGGCGAACGCGGCGAACGTGATGAGGACGTACCGCTCGCGCGATCGGGTGCGGGGATCGAATGAGCGGCCGACAGCGTTCGCCTCGGCGAGCCAGGCGTTGACGATGTCGCGGACGTCGGACTCGGCGATCGCCGCCACGAGCTCGCCGATGACGTGGTCGGGCACGATGTCGCCGTCGGGGTCGGCAGCGGTGGCGGCGGCCGGGCGCACGATGCCGTGCGGCGGTGCGGGGTCGGGGTCGAACGGCGGCTCGATGGCGTCGAGCGCAGCCTCGATCTCGTCGTCGGTCGACTCGGGCGTGATGCCGTGCCGCGCCCATTCGATGCGGAACTGGTCGCCCCAGCCGGTGTCGTTGGCATTCGCCTCCATGCGGATGCGTCGCTCACGCAGGGCATCGCGGCGAGAGGGTGCCGGGCCAGACGGGGCGGTTGCCGCCGCGTGGTTCCCGCCCGACCCGGCGCTGCCAACGTCAGCCCGAGGCGTGACCACGCTGGCAGAAGATGCCGACGAGGGAGCGGTCGTGGGCGGACGGACCGCCCCCTCGTCGGCGGCCGGCGAGGGCACGTCGGCAGGTGACGTGGCGGGTCCCTCGTCGGCGATGGTGGCAGCCGCCGGTGCCGTCGACCCCTTGGGGTTGAGGTCGGCCGTTTCCGGCTCGACGGCGGCTGCCTGGCCGTCAGCGCTGTGCGGGACGCTAACGACGATCGGGTCACCGAATGGCGAAGTGGCGGGCCAGTCGCGCGCCTCGCAGCAGATGCGAGCGCCGGCGCGACCGACGGCGAGGTCGACCGGGACGGCGCGCCAGTCGATGACCTCGCCGTCGAGGGCCGACCGCAGGTCATAGTGGTAGATCAGGCCGACGTTCGGATGCGGCTTGGCCGGCCACTCCCCTCGAACCTCGGCTTCGGTGTCGTACGGGACGGCGTCGGCGTACCCGACGATCTGGACCGCGTACTTCTCGCGCAGCTCGCCCGTCTTCACGTCGCCGATGACCGCCTGGCCGGCCTCAACCGTGTAGGTCGTGTCGGCAACGGCGAGGTCGAGGTCGTCGGTGAACACGTCGAGCAGGTCGGTCGTGCCGGCGATGCGCATCTCGTCGTTCACGAGCGTGAGTTCGCAGGCGAGGGAGCGGGCGCCGAGCGCTGCACGAAACTCGAACCACTGAGCGACGATGCGCGCTTGCAGCATCCGCGGAATGCCGAGCGCTTCGCCTGCCGGGATGAGGTCGGCCCAGTCCTGGCCGCGCTCGTGGCGCTCGACGAGGAGATGTACGTGCGTGCCCCGGTCGGCCCAGATCATCGCGTCGGCCGCACGCTCGGCGTCCTTCACGAGGCCGTCGAGCACGCCCTGGTCGTCGATGTCGACGCGATCGGGATCGATCTTGTAGTCGCGCACCAGCTTGATGACGCCGGCGACGAGCTGGCGCTCCACGTACTTGCGTAGGGCGTAGCTGTTCTCGAGCGGGTCGCCGAACCCGGAGGGGCGACCGTAGAGCTCGTCGGCCGGTTCGGGGCCGAGCGCCTCGCGGAGTTGGTCGACGGTGCAGCTCGACGGGTTGCCGTCGTAGTTGTCGAAGTCGAAGTCGGTGAGGTCGATGCAGCGTGCCTGCACCTTGGCGATCAGCTCAGCCTTGTTGCCCTTCGGCTGGCGGGTCTTCGTCAGGCTCGCCACGTACGGCGGGCCGTCGGTGCCTTTGCGTCTGAAGTCGCCTGGGCGTCGTTGCGGGGCGCTGTCGGAGTAGTCGAGCGGCATCACTTCACCTCCACGGCGACGAGCGCCCAGTGCGGGACGGTGAGCCAGTCGGCCGGGTCGCCGAGCAGAGCGACGTCGAGTGAGCGGAGTTCGCCGCCACGGTCTGGGCTGATGCTGCCTTCCGGCATCCAGAAGTACCACCAACGACCATCGACCGGATCGCCCTCGCCAACAGCGACGATGGCCGGACGACCCTGAGCACTGCTCGGCTTGTCCACGATCGGCACGCAGGCGACCTTGACGGACAAGGAGCGGTAGCCGCCCGAGCAGTTTGCGTCGGTGCGCTTGCACGGGTACACGTCACACTGCTGATCGCAGTGCGTTCGGAGCACGACCGGGGCGGTGCCGTCGAAGCACGAGTCACACGGGATGCTCGCCCCACGCCTCGGATCGCCGATGGCAGGCAGACGCCCGCCGACACAGAACATGCGCTCGCACGGCTGGTCGACCAGGGCCGTGAACACGGCAGGCGGCTCGTAGCGGGCGGTGCCGTAGGCGTACGGTGGGCCGCTCGTCGGGATGCGATCCCCGGTCTTCACGGCCACCACCACGCCGGGGGCAACCGCATCGAAGACGGCGGGGGCGACGTCGTAGGTCAGCATCAGTCGACCACCGGGTGCACGTACGCCGCGGCGGGCAGCGTCGTCGTGGACG
>JAUHYJ010000334.1 GCA_030425785.1 Acidimicrobiia bacterium
GAGCGGCTGCGGTTCGAAGGCCGGCATCACGCCCTTGGGACGACCGGTGGTGCCGGACGAGTAGAGCATGTCGGTGCCGGCGACCCGCCCCTCGAGCGGCTCGGCCGACTGGGCCTCGACGGTCGCCTCGTAGCTCTCGTAGCCGCCGATCGTCCCGTCGAGCATCAACCTCAACTCGAGGCCCGGGGCCAGGTCGATCAGCGCCTCGGCTTGTTCGCTCTTGTACTTCGAGGTGATGAAGCCGCGGGCGCCGCAGTCGTTGACGATGTAGGCGAGCTCGTCGTTGGTGAGTCGGGACGATGCGGCGGTGTAGATGAGCCCGGCGTACTCGCACCCCCACAGCACCTCGAGGTAGCGGGGATGGTTCTCCATGCAGAGCGCGAGGTGGTCACCGGGCTGGAAGCCTGCGTTGCGGAAGACCCGGCTCAGGCGGTTGGCCGCCGCGTCGAGCTCGGCGAAGGTCTGCGTCCAGCCGGACTCGGCCATGATCACAGCGGGCTTGTCGGGCTGGGTCTCGAGGTGGCTCCCGGGGAACATGCGGCCGGACCGTAGCGCAACGTCGCGAGCGGCGACGTGGCGGGTGAGGGAGTCGGATCAGCCCTCGTCGACGGTCGTCGGAGCGGGTACCCCACCGGGCTGCGTCGCCGGCGGTCCGGGGTTGTTCAGGGTGTTGCGACAGGAGGCGTCGATGTAGTCGTTGACGCGCTGCGCCGGCGTCTCGTCGGGCAGGTAACCCTCCTCGAGGAACGTCTCGCCCTCCTCGGGCGGGGCGAACGTCGAGGTCGGTGCCGCGTTCTCGGTCGCACTGGTCGACGACGGCGGCGTGGTCGGCGTCGTCGGCTCGGACAGGTCGGGCGCGCTCGCCGGCGGCGAGATGGTGATGGTCGGCGGCACGGTGATGGGCGGGAGGACGACGGATCCCGGCGGGAGGGTCGCCGGCACGCCGGTCTCGAGCTCGTCGAGCACGGCCGCGAACTCGACCGCGATCTCCGGCGGCGCGTCCGGGAGCGCCTCGCGGTACGCCTCGGTGATCAGATCGCCGACCGGTTCGTCGACGTCGGCGTCGGCGATCGCGACGTCGAGATCGATCATGCGCTGGCAGAACGGCGTGAGCCGGCTCGGCGGCACGGTCACCGACGCCACCGGGACGTCGTCGTCGGCTGTGCTGTCGTCGGCACCACCGTCGTCGTTCGAGCAGGCAGCACCGAGCAGACCACCCGCGCCGATGGCAACGGCGAGTGAGACGAGCCGGATCCGACGCACCGCACGAGTGTGCCAGCCGATCGACCGATGGGCGCGGCACCTCCGACTTCCGGGGCGCGGGCGCGGCCACCTACCGTCCAGGCCCATGACGACCGACGAAGCACGGATCGGCGATCTCGTCGAGCACCTGATCGACTCGCATCCCCCGGCCACCACATCGCCGCGCAAGTTCCTCGCCGCCCAGTACGACCTCGGTCTCGCGTGGGTCCACTTCGACGAGGGGTACGGCGGCCTCGGGGTTAACCCGAAGCTGCAGCGGATGGTCAACGACCGCATCCGCGCCGCCGGCGGCCCGTTCTGCCAGGCGCGGAACCCGATCGGCTACGGCATGTGCGGGCCGACGGTGCACGTGTGGGGCACCGACGCGCAGAAGCAGCGGCTTCGTGCACTGTTCACGTGCGAGGAGATCTGGTGCCAGCTGTTCTCCGAACCGGGTGCCGGCTCCGACTTCGCCGGGCTGTCGTCGCGCGCGGTGCGCGACGGCGACGAGTGGATCGTCAACGGGCAGAAGGTCTGGACCACGCTCGCACACGTGTCGAAGTGGGGGCTGCTCGTCACCCGCACCGATCCCGAGGCGGTCAAGCACGCTGGTCTGACGGCCTTCGTCGTCGACATGCAGGACCCGACCGTCGAGACCCGGCCCCTGCGTCAGATGACCGGCGAGGCCGAGTTCAACGAGGTGTACTTCACCGACACCCGGATCCCCGACGCCGAACGGCTCGGGAACCCCGGCGATGGCTGGCGGGTGTCGCTCACGACGCTCATGAACGAGCGCACGTCGATCGGATCGTCGATCCCCGAGCGCGGCTCGGGCAGCATCGCCCCGCTGATGGAGGTCTGGAACGAGTTGCCGGACGACCGCAAGGACGTCGCGGCCCGCGACCGGGTGGCTCGCCTCTGGGCGCGAGCCGAGGTGCAGCGGCTCACCAACATCCGGGCCGCGCAGAACCGCCGGATGGGCGACCCGGGGCCCGAGGGGTCGATCGGCAAGATGGAGTGGGCCAACCTCAACAAGGCGATCCACGAAGAGATCATGACGCTGCTCGGCGCCGACGGGATGCTCTACGGCAGCTACGAGATGCTGCGCCCCGAGCAGACGATGGGCGCCGACAGCCGCCAGAAGTCGTTCCTGCGGACGCGGGCGAACTCGATCGAGGGCGGCACGACCGAGGTCATGCAGAACATCCTCGGCGAGCGGGTGCTCGGTCTGCCCGGCGACGTCCGCGTCGACCGCGACGTCCCCTGGAGCCAGGTCCCGCGCAACTGACCTTGCATCGGGGGTCAGGCACAAGTCGCAAGGTCGCGCGAGCTTGCGACTTGTGCCTGACCCCCGATGACAGACCCCCGATGACAGGTTCAGCGGCCGGTGGTGAGCAGGTAGCCGCAGTACATCGCGGCGAGCGCGGCGAGGAAGCCGACGGCACCGCCGACGGCGAGCGCGACCTTCGACCGGCCGACCTGGTGCACGGCCGCCGCCGCGCCGGACACCATCGCGAGCGCGATCTTCACGAAGAGCGTGATCTGGTACGCGGTCGACGTGTTCGTGACGTCGACCTCGCCGAGGTTCCACAGGCCGGTCAGAACGACGACGGCGAACGCCGGCCAGGCGACACGGCCGTACGCCTTCGCGACCGTCCGGGTCGCCTCCGGGTACGACGCACGGATCGCCGGCACGATGCCGACCAGCACGATCTGGCCACCGACCCACACGGAGGCGGCGACGACGTGCAGGAACATGCGGATGGTGGTCAGGGTGGGGGACAGCATGGCGGCGTGCTCACCGGCTCTCGTCGAGCGCGGCGAGGACCTCGCTCGCCGGCAGGTTGCGGTCGTCCATCGCCGGCCGCTCCAACAGGGCGCCGCCGAGCAGGGACGTGCTCGCCACCTCGATCGAGGTCTGGAGGTCGCGGATCGCTCGCGGCGGCGGGAAGTACTCGTCCTCGTCGGTGATCGTGACCCGCTCGACGCCGTTGACGGGAGCCAGGCGGCCGAGCACCGCCTCGACCAACTCCTCGGGCGCGGACGCACCCGCGGTGACGCCGACGGTACCCGACAGGTCGTCGGGGAGCTGGTCGGCGGTGTTGATGCGGAAGACCCGGTCGCAGCCGGCCTCCCGGGCGAGCTGCTCGAGCGCCCGGGTGTTCGACGAGTTCGACGACCCGATCACGACGATCGCGTCGCAGTCGGGCGCCATGGCGAGCAGCGACGACTGCCGGTTCGTCGTGGCGAAGCACAGATCGGAACGTCCCGGCGTCCACACGTCGGGGAAGCGCTCACGCACCCGGACGGCGACACCCTCCCAGTCACGGTGCGACAGCGTGGTCTGGGCGAGCAGGGCGACCGGCTCGTCGAACTGGGGGAGCGCGTCGACCTCGTCGGTGCTCTCGACCCGGCTGATCGCCGTGGGCGCGACCGCCATCGTGCCGACCGCCTCCTCGTGGCCCTCGTGGCCGACGTACACGATCCGGTAGCCCTTGCCGGCGCGGACCTTGACCTCGTGGTGCACCTTGGTGACGAGCGGGCAGACCGAGTCGACGACGAAGTTGCCGCGTCCGGCCGCGGCCTGCACGACCTCGGGTGCCGACCCGTGGGCCGACAGCATGATCGGACGCCCCTCGGGCACCTCGGCGATGTCGTCGACGAACACGACACCCTGGCGCTCGAACCGCTCGACGACGAGCTGGTTGTGGACGATCTCGTGGTAGCAGTACACCGGCGGCTCGAAGGTGCGAACCATCCAGGCGAGGGCCTTGATCGCCATCTCGACGCCCGCGCAGAACCCGCGGGGTTCGGCGAGCAGCACGCGATCGACGGTCACGAGCGGCGCTCCCGGCGGCGGCAGGTCGGGCGGGGCGGTTCGGGCCACATCGTGCGGACGAGCGTATCGGCGGTCGTAGCCTGGGACAGCCATGTCCGTGCCCGCCGCACCCGTCGTCGTGTCGATCGCTCCCGGTTCGCCGGCCGAGCGTGCCGGCCTCGCGCCCGGTGACGAGATCGTGCGCATCGACGGTGTCTCGCCTCGCGACGTGATCGAGTGGCAGATGGCCACCGACGTCGCCGACCCGACCCTCGACGTGGTGCGCGGTGGACTCGAACTCGACGTGACGGTCGACAAGCGTGACGGCGAGCCGCTCGGCGTCGAGATCCAGTCGGCGGTGTTCGACCGGGTGCGCACGTGCGACAACCACTGCGAGTTCTGCTTCATCTACCAGCTGCCCAAGGGCATGCGCCGGAGCCTGTACCTCAAGGACGACGACTACCGGCTGAGCTTCCTGTACGGGAACTTCACCACGCTGACGCGGTTCACCGAGTCCGACTTCGAGCGCGTCGTGACCGAACGCCTGTCGCCGTTGCACGTGTCGATCCACGCCACCGACCACCACGTCCGCAACCGGATGCTCAAGAACGAGCGCGGGGGCATGAGCCTGCGGTGGTTGCGCGCACTGCTCGATCACGGCATCCAGGTGCGCGGCCAGGTCGTGGTCTGCCCCGGTGTCAACGACGGGCTCGTGCTGGCCGCAGGGCCCTCGTTCGGCGCCGTACAGGTGCTGGCCAACCGGAATATCGGAACCGCCTGCTCGATTGATACCGACGAGATGATCCTGATAGGTCTCATCGAGCAGGTTGTCGATACGCGCCTCGAAACACAGTG
>JAUHYJ010000003.1 GCA_030425785.1 Acidimicrobiia bacterium
CGACGCCGTGTGCATCCTCACCCACGACCCGAAGTTCGACGTGCCGGCGGTGCAGGGTGCGCTCGCGACCTCGGTCGGCTACATCGGCGTGATGGGGAGCCGCACGACCCACGACAAGCGGCTCGAACGCCTCGCGGAGGCGGGCACGTCCGACCAGGCCGAACTCGACCGGCTGATGTCTCCGATCGGGCTCGACCTCGGCGCTCGCACCCCCGAGGAGACGGCGATCTCGATCTGCGCCGAGATCATCGCTCGTCGGACGGGGCGTGCGGCGCCCTCGCTGCGCGACGGCGCCGGCCCGATCCATTCCTGACCCGATCCGTCTCGGGATCGGCGAGCCGTCGATCGCTCAGTCGTCGATCGCTCAGTCGTCGATCGCTCAGTCGTCGATCGCTCAGTCGTCGATCGCGGTGGCGTCGCTGAACCGACCCGCCCGGTCGGACACCTCGGCGACCTCGACCGTGCTGCCCGTGTTGCGGGCGTGCACCATCATCCCGGCACCCACGTACATCGAGATGTGACCGGGGTAGTACACCAGGTCGCCGGCGACGAGATCGGCCTCGTCGACCGGGGCGCCGGCGCGGATCTGGTCACCGCTGACGCGTGGCAGCTCGATCCCGGCCTCACCGAAGGCGTACAGCATCAGACCGGAGCAGTCGAAGCCGCCACCGGGCTCCGAGGCCATCGACCGGTACGGCACGCCGAGCTGCGACAGGGCGGAGAACAGCGCGACCTGACGTTGGTCGTCGATGCCGGCCCACTCGTCGACGAAGGTCGCGACCGGCAGGTCGAGCTCCCGGGCGAGCGAGACGGCGGCGGCGTCACGTGCCCGCACGAACCGGACGTAGTGCACCGGTCGGTGCGTCGTGTCCCACCGGTCGAGTGCGTCGAGGGCGGTGGCCGCATCGTCGGCGATGACCGCCGCGTCGGTCCGCGGCGACGCCTCGGAGGCGGCGGGGAGGAGGGAGACACCGGCGGTGACCGCAACGGCGATCACCATGGCCAGACGCCTCGGGCGGGGTGCAGTGAGTGTGGTCATGAGTGCTGCGAGGTCGCGTCGATTCCCAACGATTCGATGCGACGGATTGCGAAGTTATCGACATACTTCCGTAACAAACAACGTCATCGTAGGATTTTTCGTCACGCTTTCGTCATGATCGACGAACCCGCTGCGGGCGCCGCAGCCCGCTCCGAGCAGACTCGACACCCATGAGCACCGCGTCGTACCCGGATCGCCGCAGCGCCGCACCCACGGTCGCGGTCGTGCTCGCGGCCGGCGCAGGCAGCCGGTTCGCGGGCGACGATCACAAGCTGGCGGCCGACCTCGACGGCGAACCCGTCGCCACCCACGCGATCCGCGCCGCCCTCGCCGCCGGCATCGGCCCGGTCGTGGTGGTCACCGGCGCGCACACGCCGTCGCTCGCCGCGTTCGCCACCGAGCTCGCCGACGGACGGCTCGCCACCGTCCACAACCCGCGCTGGGCCGACGGGCAGGCCACGTCGCTCCAGGTGGCGATCGCCGAGGCCGAGCGCCGCCGCGCCCATGCGATCGTCGTCGGCCTGGCCGACCAACCCTTCATCACGTCGGCCGCATGGAGCGCCGTGGCGGCGTCGAACTCGCCGATCGCGGTCGCCAGCTACGACATCGGACCGCGCAACCCGGTCCGCCTCCACCGGTCGGTCTGGCCACTGCTCCCGTCCGACGGCGACGAGGGCGCCCGGGCCGTCGTCAGATTGCGGCCCCAACTCGTCGAGCCGGTACCCTGCGAGGGGTCGCCCGCCGACATCGACACCCTGGAGGACCTGCGGACATGGCAGAACAGATCGTCAACGAATTCACCGTGAACCGGCCCATCGACGAGGCCTGGCCGATCATCTGCGACGTCGAACGCATCGCTCCCTGCCTGCCGGGTGCACAGCTCGAAGAGATCGAGGGTGACGTCTACCGCGGTCGGGTCAAGGTCAAGCTCGGCGCGGTCACCGCCCAGTTCAAGGGAGAGGCGCAGTTCGTCGAGCGCGACGACGCGGCCCACACCGCCAAGCTGGCCGCCAAGGGTCGCGACACCGGCGGCCGCGGCAACGCCCAGGCCGACATCTACGCCGAGGCCGAGTCCCTGTCGCCGACCAGCACGAAGTGCAC
Organism: Acidimicrobiia bacterium; assembly: GCA_030425785.1. Taxonomy (GTDB): domain Bacteria; phylum Actinomycetota; class Acidimicrobiia; order Acidimicrobiales; family Ilumatobacteraceae; genus Ilumatobacter. The sequence continues at coordinate 2,141 of JAUHYJ010000003.1, forward strand.
CGTCACCGCCGACCTGCACATCACCGGCAAGGTCGCCCAGTTCGGACGCGGCATCATGGGCGACGTCAGCAAGAAGCTGATGGATCAGTTCGCCGCCAACCTCAACACGATGCTCGACGAGCAGGGCCCCGAGACGGCTGCCCCCGAGCCGGCCCCGGCCGAGCCGGCCGCCGCCGAGGCACCGGCCGCCGCGGAGCCGGCGACCGAGGCTGCGCCCGACGAGCCGAAGGTCCGCAAGATCGACGGTCCCGCCGCCGAGCCGGTCGACCTCGCCGACATGGCGGGCGCCGCGGTGCTCAAGCGGGCCGTGCCGGTCGTCGCGATCCTCCTCCTGCTGCTGCTCCTGGTCCGCCGCCGGTCGTGACCGTCTCCCCGGGCGACGCTGCTCGGGTGCGTGAACTGCTGGGGCGCGAGCCGCAGGGCGCCTACGAGATCGTGGTCCGCGACGATGCGGGTGACCCCGTCGTGCTCCGCAACGCGCCGCTCCTCGACGACGGCACGCCGATGCCCACCCGGTACTGGCTGGTCGGTCCCGACGAGATCCGTCGCGTCGGGCGGCTCGAATCGGCCGGCGGGGTCGATCGTGCCGAGGCCGAGGTCGACCCCGACGAGCTGGCCGCAGCCCACGACCGCTACGCCGCGGAGCGTGATGCCGACCTGCCCACCGACCACGACGGACCGCGCCCGAGCGGCGGCGTGGGCGGCACCCGAACCGGCGTCAAGTGCCTCCACGCGCACTGGGCCTGGCACCTCGCGGGCGGCGACGACCCCGTCGGACGGTGGATCGCGCGACAGCTCGACGCACTCCGGTGTGAGATCGGCGACGACCACCTGCGCGTCCGTTGGCACGCGGTCGACCAGTCACTGCCGGTCGGCGTCGTGGCGCTGTACGAGCGCTGGCTGGCCGACGACGACCCTCCCCGCCCGGCGTCGCTCACCAATGCGATCGGCGACGTCACCGACCATCTCGACGACATCGTTCGCGAGCATCCCGCCGTCGCCGACCGGCGCGAGGCCGTGATCGAGGGCCGGATCATGTGGTCGGTCGCCCGACTCGAGACCGGTCTCGACCGGCCTGCCACCCCCTTCACCCTCGACCGCCCGACGGCCGAGGAGATCTTCCGGCTCGTGGCCACCGAGCGCCGCGCCGATCGCGCCCACAATCCCGGACTACCGTCGTCCGACGTGGAGCACATCGTCGCCGCTCTCTGCATCGTCGTCGCGGTCATGCGCAAGCTCGGGCTCGCGCACGTCACCTTGCCCGGACCGGGCACCGCCTGACGAGGGAGGCGCGAGTGGTCACACGTCACCCGTCCTCGCTGTTCCGCCGACACAGCGCGCCGCGCCTCTACGGCAAGCGGGTGATGCTCCGCCCGCTCGCCGCGAGCGACTTCCCCGCCTGGCGTGAGGTACGCGTCCGCAACGAGGACTGGCTCGTCCCGTGGGAACCCAAGCGCCCGGTCACGTCCCCCGATCCGACCCGGGAGCGGTCAGCGTTCGAGGCCCGCTGCGCGGCGCGAGAGCGCGAACGCCAGTCCGACCACGCCTACCCGTTCGGCGTGTTCGTCGATCAGCAGCTGGCCGGCGAGGTCAACATCAACAACATCGTGCGCGGTGCGTTGCAGTCGGGCACCGTCGGGTACTGGATCGATCAGGCCCGCGCCGGCCACGGCTACATCGCCGAGGCCGTCGCCGTCCTCATCCGGTACGCGTTCGACGACCTGATGCTGCACCGACTCGAGGTGTGCATCGTGCCGCGCAACACCAACAGCCGGCGGGTGATGGACAAGCTCGGGCTGCGCGACGAGGGACTCGCCGAGCGATTCTTGGAGATCAACGGCACGTGGGAGGACCACGTGCGTTACGCGATCACCGCCGAGGAATGGTCGGCCCGCCGCGACGAGCTGACCAGCCGGTGGCTGGACGCCTGACGGACACGTACGACGACGCGTCCGACGGCGGCCGGCCCGAACGGGCGGTGAACCGGCGGGTCAGGACTCGCCGGCGAGGCGGAAGGCCTCGGCCTTCTGCCGGCGCATCTCGGTGCGCCGCTTCCACATCTTGGTCTTCCAGTGGCGACGGCTGCGGCGCTTCTGCTTCGCGAGCTTCTGCTTCGCGACCTCGCTGTCGTGATGATGGATGGGCTTCCACGCGGCGCCCGGCTCGTGCAGGTCCTCCGGGTCGAGGCCGGCACTCACCTCCTGCGCCACTTGATTGAGCTCGACATGGATCCGGTGCCGCTCGCTGTGTGCGTGGGCTCGCAGTTCCTGTTTGGGCGGCAACTGCACCTCGGTGGTGCGATGACGCTGGCTCATGGCCACCTCCTGTGTGTGGTGTGCCGTGGGAGTGGGGTGTAGCTCCCACGTGGCCTCACCATAGATGGCCGGTGAACACCCGGGAAAGGGACCTAGGTAACAGTTCTGTGCGATTTCGGCGCGGTCGCGATCGTGCTTGTGATCACGTGCACGAGCGGCCACCCAGCGCGCATCGGGACACGATTCTGCGCGCCGAGCGCGCAGGATCGAACCTCCGCGACCGGGCGACTCAGGACGAGCGCTTCGAGGAGATCTTCGCCTTGAGCGCCGCGATTCGCTCCTCGAACCAGGGCTGCTTCACCGTCCAGAGCTGGGGGTCGAACTCACGTTGCACCGCGTCGGGATGGCTGTCGATGTCGGCCATGTCACGGATGGTCTGCTTCGTGAGGATGGCGAGCTCGCGCGGCGCCGTCGCGGCGCCCCGGGCGAACTCGTGCGCGGCGGTCATGAGCTCGTCGTCGGGTACGCACCGGTACGCCAGCCCGACCCGCTCGGCCTCGCGCCCGTCGAGCACCTGACTGAACACGACCGCCGCCATCGCAGCCTGGGGCCCGACGATCCGGCGCTGCATCCACGTGTGGCCACCGCCGGGGTGCAGCCCGATCTGGAGGAAGCGGGTGTCGAACCGGGCGCGCTCGGCGGCGAGTCGGACGTCGCACCCGAGGGCGAGATTCATCCCCGCCCCGACGGCGGGGCCGTTGACCGCCGCCAGCGTGGGCAGCGTGCTGCGCGCGATCCGCAGGAAGCCCTCGTAGACGTTGCCGAGGCTCTCGCGCGTCGCGGTCTGGAGGTTGCCGAGGTTCGCACCGGCGCAGAAGGCGGTGCCGGCGCCGGTGACGACGACGGCACCGACCGACTCGTCGGCCTCGAACGCGTCCATCGCCTCGACGATCGCATCGACCATCGGCGCGGTCATGGTGTTGCGTTCGTCGGGGTTGTTGAGCGTGAGCGTGGCGACGCCCTCGGTGATGTTCGTGAGCACGATCGACTGGTCATCCGACATGGGGTCAGTCTGGCAAATTCCCGGTGTCGAGCGGGTCGTCGGAACCCGCGTCGACGACGGCGAGCGAACCGCGCCGACGGGCCAGATCGGGCCGAACCGCGCGGTAGCCTTGCCGGGTTCACGTGAACACTCAGCAACACTCTCATGTCCCGATGAAGGGGGAGACCATGATCAGAAGCAAGCGACTGCTTGCCGCCGGTATCGCGGCGTCACTCGTCCTCGCCGCCTGTGGTGGCGACGACGACGACACCACGTCCGACGACGAACCCGCTGCGGCCGACGAGCCCGCCACCGACGAGCCAGCCACCGACGAGCCCGCCACCGACGAGCCCGCGACCGACGAGCCCGCCGACGCCGACGAGCCGGCCACCGACGAGCCGGCCGGCGAGCCGATGGAATCGTTCAACGTCGGTCTGACGTTCGACATCGGTGGCCGCGGCGACCAGTCGTTCAACGACTCGGCCGCCGAGGGCATCGACCGCGCCGTCGAAGAGCTCGGCATCACGTTCAGCGAGGCCGAGCCCAACGCCGACGGATCGAACCGCGCCGAGCTCCTCCAGCTCCAGGCGGACTCGAGCGCACTCGTGATCGGTGTCGGGTTCCTCTTCGCCGGTGACGTCGCCGCGGTCGCGGCCGAGAACCCCGACACGAACTTCGCCGTCGTCGACGACGCCATGCTCGACTTCGACAACGGCGGCGTGCCGATCTGCGACAACTGCGCAGGCCTGACCTTCGCCGAGGAGCAGGGTTCGTTCCTCGTCGGTGTCGCGGCGGCGCTCAACAGCGAGACCGGCACGCTCGGCTTCATCGGCGGCGTCGGTGGCTTCGGTCTGATCGAGAAGTTCGAGGCCGGGTTCGAGGCGGGCGCCAAGGCCGTCAACCCCGACATCACGATCATCCCGCAGTACATCACCGAGGCTCCGGACTTCGACGGCTTCTTCGCCGCCGACCGCGCCAAGGAGATCGCGCTCGCCATGTACGACCAGGGCGCCGACGTGATCTACCACGCGGCCGGTGGTTCCGGTGCCGGCCTCTTCGAGGCCGCCAAGGAGCAGAGCGAGGCCAGCGGTTCGAAGGTGTGGGCGATCGGTGTCGACTCCGACCAGTACTTCACCTCGAGCGAAGAGGTTCGCGACTACATCCTGACCTCGATGCTCAAGCGCGTCGACAACGCCGTGTTCGAGATCACGAAGGCCCAGCAGGAGGGCTCCTTCGCCGCCGGCAACACGGTCTACGACCTCTCGGTCGACGGCGTCGGCTACTCGACGTCGGGTGACTTCCTCACCGCCGACCAGATCGCGACGATCGACGACTACAAGCAGCAGATCATCGACGGCGCCATCGAGGTGCCGACGGTGCCCGAGGGCGCATGATCCGTTGATATCACGCTGACCCGGGCCCGACCCCGGGTCGACGCAGACGCCGGAGCGGAGGTCGACTATGTTCGGCCTCCGCTTCGTCGTTTTCCGCACCCGGTGCGGGCGCGACCGAGCCACGGAACGAGTTCCACGAGCCGAGTCAGACCCCACGGGGAGGAGCCGCAGTGACGGCAGCGATCGAACTGGAAGGCATCACCAAACGGTTCCCGGGTGTCGTCGCGAACGACAACGTCAACCTGCGCGTCGAGCGCGGTGAGATCCATGCGATCTGCGGCGAGAACGGTGCCGGCAAGTCGACCTTGATGAAGATCCTCTACGGCATGCAGCCGGCCGACGAGGGGACCATGAAGATCAACGGCGAGGTCGTGCACTTCTCGTCGCCGACCGACGCGATCGAGGCGGGCATCGGCATGGTGCACCAGCACTTCATGCTCGCCGAGCAGATGACCGTGCTCGAGAACGTCATCCTCGGGTCGGAACCGACCAAGCGCGGCGGCCTGATCGACTTCGGGGCCGCCGCCCAGCACCTCCGCGAGGTCGGCGAGTCGTACGGGCTGACCGTCAACCCCGACGATCTGGTCGAGACGCTCGAAGTCGGCGAGAAGCAGCGCGTCGAGATCATCAAGGTCCTGTTCCGAGGGGCCGACATCCTGATCCTCGACGAGCCGACCGCCGTGCTCGTCCCCCAGGAGGTCGAGGAGCTGTTCCGCAACCTCCGCGAGCTCCAAGCCGGCGGTGCCACCATCATCTTCATCGACCACAAGCTCCAGGAAGTCCTCGAGATCTCCGATCGCATCACGGTGATCCGACGCGGCAAGACGATCACGACCGTCGACGCCGACACGGTCACCGCCGCCGACCTGGCCGAGCTCATGGTCGGCAGCGAGCTGCCGTCGCCCGAGACGTCCGAGTCGACCGTCACCGACGAGATCGCACTCGAGGTACGCGGGGTCACGGTCGTCGACGAGGACGGCCGCCCCGCCGTCGACGACGTGTCGCTCACCGTCCACCGCGGCGAGGTGCTCGGCATCGCCGGCATCGAGGGCAACGGGCAGACCGAGCTGATCGACGCGATCATCGGCACCGAGCCGATGACAGCGGGGCACATCATGCTGATGGGCGAGAACATCACGTCCGCATCGGTCCGCCACCGGCGCGACGCCGGCATCGGCTTCGTGCCGCAGGACCGCCAGTCCGAGGGTCTGCTGCTCGACGCACCGCTGTGGGAGAACGCGGCGCTCGGGCACCAGACCCGACGGCCGTTCTCGAAGGGTTGGTGGATCGACCGGGCCGGCAGCCGCGAGCGCACCGAGCACATCCGGGGCGAGTTCGACGTCCGGACCCCGAGCGTCGACGTGACCGCGCGGGCGCTGTCGGGCGGCAACCAGCAGAAGCTGATCATCGGGCGCGAACTCACCGCGGAACCGATCGTGTTCGTCGCTGCCCATCCCACCAGGGGCATCGACGTCGGCGCCCAGGCCGAGGTCTGGAACGACATCCGCGAGGCGCGTGCGAACGGGCTCGCCACGCTCCTCATCTCGGCCGACCTCGACGAGCTCATCGGGCTCTCCGACCGGATCGTCGTGATGTTCCACGGTCGTCTCGTGGCCGAGCTCGACCCGGCCGAGATCACGCCGCGAACCCTCGGCAGCTACATGACGGGCGCGGCACTCGAACACGCCGCCACCGGCGACTCGGGTGACGACGCATGAACACCGCCGTCCTCCGCCGGATCGGTCTGGCCGCCGCCGCACCGCTCGCCGCCGCCGTCGTCGCCATCGCCGTGTCGTCGATCGTGCTCGAGGTCTCCGGATCCGACTCGATCGAGACGTTCCGGACGATGATCGAGAACGGCACCAAGCTCGAGTCGATCATCGACATGCTCAACCGTGCGACACCGCTGTACCTGTCGGCCGTCGCCGCCGCCATCGGGTTCCGGATGAACCTGTTCAACATCGGCGTCGAAGGGCAGTACATCCTCGCCGCGTTCCTGGCGGCGGTGGTCGGTGCGCAGGTCGAGCTGTGGGCACCGCTCCACATCGCCGTGATCATGCTGACCGCGATGGTCGTCGGTGCCGCATGGTCGGGGCTCGCCGGGCTCCTGAAGGTGACGCGTGGTGTGAACGAGGTGATCTCGACGATCATGCTCAACTTCATCGCCATCGGCGGTCTCGTCGCCGGGCTGCTCCCCCGCTTCATCGACGACCCGGCCGACCCGAACCAGGGCACCGCCACGATCGCCGAGTCGGGACGGCTGCCCGACCTCAACAGCTGGGTCGAGCTGTTCACCCGCGAGATCACCAAGGGCCGCCGTCTGACGGGCGTGTTCGTCGTCGCCCTCATCGTCGGCATCGTGTACCACGTCGTCATCAACCGCAGCCGCTTCGGCTACGACATCCGGGCATCGGGCATGAACCCGAGCGCCGCGAAGGTCGGCGGCGTCCCGCCGAAGCGCATGGTGCTCATCGCGATGGCCGGCGGCGGGCTCGTGGCCGGACTGGTCGGCATGCCCGAGATCCTCTCCGACACGCACGCCTACGACCAGGGCTTCATCCAGGGCCTCGGCTTCGCCGGCATCGCCGTCGCACTGCTCGGCCGCAACACGGCCGGCGGGATGGCGATCGCGGCGCTGCTGTTCGGCTTCCTCGACTCGTCGGCAGCGATCCTGCAGGTGAGCGCGCTCGCCTCGAGCGAGATCGTCGTGATCATGCAGGCCACCATCCTCCTCGTGGCGGTCATCGCCTACGAGGTCGTCAACCGCATCCGCCAGCGCGACGAGGTCAGACGCGCCGCTCAGCTCGTGGAGGCAGCATCATGAGCAACACCGCCCCGGTCGACGTCGTCAACGCCGAGCCGGCTCCCGAGCCCGGCGGCGGCTCCCTCGCGGATCGCTACGCCGCGCTCCCCGGGTGGGCACGCTGGTCGTTGCTCGCCGCGATCGGTGTCTTCGTCGTGACGGTCGTCCAGTCGATCAGCAACACCGAACTGCTGACGTCGAGCGTCACGTCGGGTGCCATGGTCCGCTGGGCCGTGCCGATCTTCCTGGCCGGGCTCGGCGGGTTGTTCTCCGAACGTGCCGGCATCGTCAACATCGGCCTCGAGGGGATGATGATCCTCGGCACCTGGTTCGGCGCATGGGGCGCCCTCCAGTTCGGGCATCCCCTCTGGGGGCTCGTCGCCGGTCTCGTCGGCGGTGCGCTCGGCGGGCTGCTGCACGCGATCGCCACCGTCACCTTCGGCGTCGACCAGATCGTGTCCGGCGTCGCCATCAACATCCTCGCGCCGGGGCTCGCGCGCTACCTGTCCGAGCGGGTGTTCGGCGGGATGGAGGGCGGCTCCGTGTCACAGTCGCCCCGCGTCGAGAGCACCGGCAAGTTCGACGTGCCGCTGCTGTCCGACATGTTCACCAACATCCGCGACTGGGACGTCTGGTACATCTCCGACATCGCGAGCATGCTGCGCGGGTTCGTCGTCCAGATCTCCGTGTTCACGCTGCTGGCGCTGCTGCTCGTGCCGCTGTCGGCGTTCGTCCTCGGCCGCACCAAGTTCGGGCTGCGGGTCCGGATCTGCGGCGAGAACCCGTCCGCCGGCGAGTCGCTCGGCGTCCAGGTGTTCACCCACAAGTACATCGCCGTCATGATCAGCGGGGCGCTCGCCGGCCTCGCCGGCGCCTACATCGTGCTCGAGCTGGCCCAGCTGTACCGCGGCGGCCAGACGCTCGGTCGCGGCTTCATCGGCCTGGCCGCCCTGATCTTCGGCAACTGGCGTGCGTTCGGCATCCTCGCCGGATCGTTGCTGTTCAGCTACCCGTTCGGCCTCGCCCTCATCGACTTCAACGCCGAGGGGAGCGGTGTCGCCACGCGAGCGCTGCTGCTCGTGATCGCGATCGGACTGTTCGTCACGGCGGTGATCCTGTGGCGCGGCGAACGAGATCACGAACCACCCGAGATCGACGCCGCCGAACTCGACACCCCCACCGGCTCGTACATGCGCATGATCCAGACGCTCGGCGGCGCCGGCGGCGGGCTCACCCTGCTGGCGTTCGGGCTCGGCGTCGGTTCGCTGCTGTGGTACCTCGTCACCGACGCCGCGGCGTCCTGGCTCCCGAACACGATGCCGTACGCGCTGGTGCTGCTGGTGCTGGTGTTCGCAGCCCAACGACTCCGTCCGCCCAAGGCCGCCGGTGTCCCGTTCCGGCGCGGCGACCACTGAGGTCGGTGTGATCGACACGATCGAGGCGGCGCGGGCGACGCCCAAGTCGCTGCTCCACGATCACCTCGACGGCGGGTTGCGCGTCGACACGATGCTCGACCTCGCCGACCAGATCGGCTGGACGCTGCCCGCCACCGACCCCGTCGAGCTGCAGCGCTGGTTCACCGCCGGCGCCGACACCCGCGACATCCACCAGTACCTCGCGACCTTCGAGCACACGCTGGCGCTGATGCAGCGCGCCGAACACATCGAGCGCATCGCGTACGAGGCCGTCCGCGACCTCGCCGCCGACGGGGTGGTCTACGCCGAGATCCGGTTCGCACCCGAACTGCACCAGCAGGACGGGCTGCCGCTCGACGCCGTCGTCACCGCCGTCACCGACGGGTTCCGGCGCGGCGAGCACGACGCCGGCGCGAACGGTCGTGAGATCCACGTCTTCGCGATCCTGTGCGCGATGCGCACCGAGTCGCGGTCGCTCGAGATCGCGCAGCTCGCCGACACCGTGCGCGAGCGCGACGACAAGGTGGTCGGGTTCGACCTGGCCGGCGCCGAGACCGGCTTCCCGCCGTCGCTGCACGCCGAGGCGTTGGCCTACGCCCGCGAGCGCCACCTCAACATCACGATCCACGCCTCGGAGCCTCCCGACCTCGAACTGATCGCCGATGCGCTCACGCACGGCGCCCACCGCATCGGCCACGGCGTGCGGTTGCAGGCCGATCTCACGATCTCCGACGGCGAGATCATCGCGATGGGCCCGCTCGCATGCCACGTGCTCGACCGCCAGATCCATCTCGAGGTCGCGCCGACCTGTCACGTGCACGTCGGCGCCGTGCCCGACCTGGCGAGCCACCCGATCGGCCCGATGCTGCGCGCCGGGTTCAACGTCGGCGTCAACACCGACAACCGGTTGATGAGCGGCGTGATGCCGTCGAGCGAGCTGCTGGCAGTGGCCCAGACGTTCGGGCTGACCGACGACGAGGCATGCCGGCTGGTGGCGAACGGCATCATGGCCGGGTTCGGCCCGTTCGACGTGCGGCGCGACCTCGTCGCTCACTACGTCAGCGGCGCCGCCCGCTGACCGAACCGGACCCGAGCACGGTTCGGCCGGTTCGCAGCTAGCGTCGGGCGCTTCGTGCCCGCGCACCACTCGGGCACACCACGCTCCCCCATCCCCCGAAGGCTCCACATGTTGCTCACCCCCGCCGCCGCGCGCCGTCGATTCCGGCGTGACGACTGGTTCGCCGACCCGGCGACGAACCTGCTCTCCGGCCTCGTCGTGGCGCTCGCGCTCATCCCCGAGGCGATCTCGTTCTCGATCATCGCCGGCGTCGACCCGAAGGTCGGCCTGTACGCCTCGTTCTCGATCGCCATCATCATCGCCTTCGCCGGCGGACGGCCGGGCATGATCTCGGCGGCGACGGGCGCGATGGCGCTCGTGCTCGTGCCCCTCGTCGACGAGCACGGCATCGAGTTCCTGTTCGCCGCCACGATCCTCGCCGGGGTGTTCCAGGTCGGGCTCGGTTGGCTCGGGGTCGGCGGGTTGATGCGTTTCATCCCACGGACCGTCATGGTCGGCTTCGTCAACGCGCTGGCGATCCTGATCTTCCTCGCCCAGGTACCGCACATCCTGCTGTCCGACGAGGCCGATCGCAGCGACGTGTTGCTCGCCAACTCGCTCGCGATCGTGGTGGGGCTGCTGATCATCTACGGGCTGCCGCGTCTCACCAGAGCCGTTCCCTCGCCGCTGGTCGCCATCGTCGCGATCACCGGGGCGGCGATGGTGTGGGGTCTCGACCTCCCGACCGTCGGTGACATGGGCGACCTGCCCGACAGCCTGCCGTTCGTCGCGCTCCCGGATCTACCGTTCGACCTCGACACCCTGGCGATCATCGCACCGGTGGCGTTCACGCTGGCGATGGTCGGCTTGCTCGAGTCATTGCTGACGGCGCAGCTGCTCGACGACATCACCGACACCGACTCCGACAAGGACGTCGAGGCCCGTGGCCAAGGCGTCGCGAACGTCGCCACCGGCTTCCTCGGCGGCATGGCGGGGTGCGCCATGATCGGCCAGTCGATGATCAACGTCCGGTCGGGCGGGCGCACCCGCCTCTCGACCCTGGCGGCCGGCGTGTTCCTGCTGGTGTTGATCCTGGCGCTCGGGGACCTGGTCGCCCGCATCCCGATGGCTGCCCTCGTCGCCGTCATGATCATGGTGTCGGCGAGCACGTTCGACTGGCGCAGCATCAGCCCGCGCACGGTGCGGACGCACCCGCTCGCGGAGACCGGTGTCATGGTCGCGACCGTGTCGATCGTCGTCATCACCCACAACCTCGCCTACGGCGTCGCGGCCGGCGTCGTGCTGTCGGCGGTGCTGTTCACGCGCCACGTGAGCAGCCTCGTGAAGGTCACGAGCGTCGTCGACCCGGACCACGTCGAGCGCCTGTACGCCGTCACCGGTGAGCTCTTCTTCGCATCGACACACGACATCGTCCACGCCTTCGACTACGACGCGGTCGACGTCGACCGGGTCGAGATCGATCTCACCGACGCACGGATCTGGGACACCTCGGCCGTCGCCGCGCTCGACACCGTCGTCGACAAGTTCGCCGAGCGCGGCATCACGGCCCACCTGGTCGGGATGAACCGCCACGCCGAGCGCCTCCACGGCAGCACGAGCGGCCAGGTCAGCACCCACTGACCGGGCGGCAGCGACCCTGCGCTCGGTGCCCGACCACGCGGCCGAGGTCGTAGTGTGACGGCATGCTGTCGCCCGACCAGGTCGCCCAGTTCGAGCGCGATGGGTTCCTCGTCCTGCCCGACGTCGTCGGTCCCGAGGCGATCGCCTCGCTCCGCGAGCGTGCCGTCGAGCTGGTCGACGAGTGGGAGCCCACGACCGAGCGCACCGTCTTCACGACCGAGCAACAGGAACGCGTGAGCAACCGCGAGTTCCTCTCGAGCGGCGACACGATCTGGTGCTTCTTCGAGGAGGAGGCGTTCGGTCCCGACGGCACGCTCACCCAGCCGAAGGAGCTCAGCATCAACAAGATCGGGCATGCGATGCACGATCTCGACCCGGTGTTCGAGCGGTTCACCTACACCCCCGAGCTGGCGGCGATCGCCGCCGACATCGGCATGCCGGACGCCGTCGTCCTGCAGAGCATGTACATCTTCAAGCAGCCGTCGATCGGCGGCGAGGTCACCTGCCACCAGGACGCCACGTTCCTCTACACCGACCCGGTGACGGTGACCGGGTTCTGGTTCGCGCTCGAGGACGCGACCGTCGAGAACGGTTGCCTGTGGGCGGCACCCGGCGGTCACCGGACCGGCCTGCGGCAGCTGTTCAAGCGCACCGGGGCGATGACCGACGACGACGGCACCGTCTTCGAGCAGCTCGACCCGACGCCGCTCCCCACCCCGCCCGGCGACCTCGTCCCCCTCGAGGTGCCCGCCGGCACGTTGGTCGTGCTCGACGGCCTGCTCCCCCACTGGAGCGACGCCAACCGCTCGCAGCGCAGCCGTCACGCCTACACGGTGCACTGCATCTCGGCGTCGGCCGACTACCCCGAGTGGAACTGGCTCCAGCGGCGTGCCGACCTCCCGCTGCGGCGCCTCGATAGCGTGGCCGCATGATCCGCGACCTCATCCGGAGCGCCCCGAAGGTCCTGCTGCACGACCACCTCGACGGCGGGCTGCGGCCGGCGACGGTCGTCGAGCTCGCCGAGGAGTTCGGCTACGAGGGCCTGCCGACGCACGACGTCGACGAGCTCGCGACCTGGTTCAACCGCGGCGCCAAGCGCAACGACCTCGTGCTGTACCTCGAGACGTTCGCCCACACCGTCGGTGTCATGCAGCACCGCGACGCGATCGAGCGAGTCGCGTACGAGTGCGCGGCCGACCTGGCCGCCGACGGCGTCGTGTACGCCGAGGTCCGGTTCGCCCCCGAGCTCCACATCGAGGCGGGGCTGAGCCTGCAGGAGGTCCTCGATGCGGTGCTCGCCGGCTTCGCGCGGGGCTCGGCCGACACCGACCTCACCATCTACGCGATCTGCTCCGCGATGCGCACCGCCGCGCTCAGTCGCGACATCGCCGAGCTCGCCGTCCAGAACCGCGATCGCGGCGTCGTCGGGTTCGACATCGCAGGTGCCGAGGCGGGGTATCCGCCGTCGCGTCACCTCGACGCGTTCCAGTACGTGATGCGCGAGAACTTCCATTCCACCATCCACGCCGGTGAGGCGTTCGGGCTGCCGTCGATCTGGGAAGCACTCCAGTACTGCGGTGCCGCTCGACTCGGGCACGGCGTCCGCATCGTCGACGACATCACGGGCGCCGAGGGCACCGAGCAGCTCGGCCGGTTGGCGTCGTTCGTCCGTGATCGGCGCACCTGCCTCGAGCTGTGCCCGACCTCGAACGTCAACACCGGCGTGTGCGCATCGATCGCCGATCATCCGATCGGGCTGCTGCGGCGTCTCCGCTTCCGGGTCACCGTCAACACCGACAACCGGCTGATGAGCGACACGTCGATGACGAACGAGTTCTTCCAACTGCACGACGCCTTCGGCTGGGGCCTCGCCGACTTCGAGTGGCTGACGATCAACGCCATGAAGTCGGCGTTCGCCTCGTTCCCCGAGCGCCTCAAGATCATCAACGGGCTCATCAAGCCGCGCTACGCCCTGCTCAACGCCGAGGCCACCATGGGAGCGGTCTGAGATGGCGGTCGACGTCGAGCTGATCGACCACCCGCTGGTCGCCGACTCGTTGCGACGCATCCGCGACGTCACGACGCCGAACACGCTCTTCCGGAGCAACCTCGAGCGGATCGGCACCCTGCTGATCGCCCGCGCGACCGAGGGCCTGCCGACCGTCGATGACCCGGTCGAGACGCCCCTCACCACGGCGCCGGCTCGCCGACTGGCCGTCCAGCCGGTGCTGGTGCCCATCCTGCGGGCCGGGCTCGGGTTCGTCCACGCCGCCCAGGAGCTCCTGCCCGCCGCCGACGTCGGGTTCGTGGGCGTCTCCCGCGACGAGGAGACCTTCCAGCCGAAGGCGTACGTCAACAAGCTGCCCGAGTCGCTCGCCGGCCGCCCGGTGATCGTGCTCGACCCGATGCTCGCCACCGGCGGCTCGCTCGCCTACACCATCCGGCTGCTGCTCGAACGCGACGCGCCGACCCCGATCACCGTCGTGTGCGCACTCGCCGCGCCCGAGGGCATCGACCGCCTGCGGGACGAGGGCCTTCACCTGCGCATCGTCACCGCCGCGATCGACGACCATCTCAACGAACACGCTTTCATCGTGCCGGGGCTCGGCGATGCCGGTGATCGACAGTTCGGCACCGGCGGCTGACGCGCCGCCCGCCGACGCTCCGACCGGCTCATCCGGCGACGATCGAGACGTCGCCGACGGCGGTCCGAGCCGTTGGGCGGTCGTGCGGCCGATGGTCGCACCGGCCCTGCTCGCGCTGATCGTCGGCGCCATGTTGGCGCTGATGCTCGCCAGCCAGCGCCCTGGCCACTGGTGGGGCGACGACTGGGCGTTGTACGTCCGCCAGGCGAAGAGCCTCGTCGACGGGAGCCCCACTCAGGTGGCCGCCGACAACGAGTTCACGGTGACGCGCTCGGTCGGCGCACCGTTCAGCCCGCCGATGTACCCGTGGGGGTTCCCGATCCTGCTCGCGCCGTTCATCGTGGTGCTGGGCACCGATCTCGACCGGCTCGCGATCGTGCCGATGCTGTGTGCCTGCGTGTTCGCTTGCGCGTGGTACGCCATCGCCCGCCGTCGTGTCGGGACGACGCTCGCCCTGCTCAGCACGGTGGCGGCGACGATCACCCCGGTGCTGCTGAGCTGGACCGAGCTGATCCAGTCGGAGTGGCCGTTCCTCGCGGCGGTGTTCGTGATGCTCGCGGCGATCGACGTGGCCGTGTCGAGCCGCGTGCTCACGGACGTCACACAGCGGTGGTGGCCACTGGTCCTGCTCGGCGTGGGGGCGGCCGGTGCCTTCACGGTACGGCGCGAGGGCCTGGCGGTGACCGCCGCCATCGGTGCGGCGCAGTTGGCCCTGCTGACCACCGGCGCACCGCCGTTCCGGCAGTGGTTCACCGACCGGCGGCTGTGGTTGCGTCTGGTGGTGCCGCACCTCAGTGCGCTGGCGACGGTGCTCACGGTCCGCACGCTGTTGCCGAGCGTGCTCGTGCCCAGCTACTCCGGCACTGGCATCCACAACGTGTGGGGCTTCTGGGAGCGTCACGTCGATCACCTCGCCGAGGTCTCGGGGCTCAAGTCGCAGTACGCCGACGCACCCGCCGTGTTCGGCAACACGACGCTCGGCTGGATCGGCGTCGTCGTCTACTTCACGGCCGCGGCACTCGGGATGGTGTTCGCCGTCTGGGTGCACCGGCGACGCGACCTGCACCTGGTCGTGTACGCGATCGCGGCGTTCCTCGTCGGTGCGAGCTTCCGTTCGGCACTGAACCGCTACGTGGCCTCGGTCGCGCCGGTGCTGTTCCTGCTCGGGATGGTCGCGGTCGTGAGCATCCCACGCGAACGATGGCGCACGATCGGCAAGGTCGCCGCCGGCTTCGGTGTGCTCGCGATCATCGGCGGCAACGTGTGGAGCGCCGAGAACCGGCTCGACTTCACGCAGCAGTTCGCCGACGCCGGTCTGGTCGAGTTCGGGCCGACCCATCCGGCGGCGATCGAGATGTTCGACTTCGTCGAGGCCAACTCGGCGCCGGGTGACGTCGTCGCGGGACCGAAGGCACGGGCGCTGACGCTCGAGACCGACCGGCGCGCCGTCCAGGTCGATCGCTGGCGTCCGCTGCCCGACGACTTCGACCCGGTGCTGGTCGTGACCGAGCGCAACGACCCGATCGAGGCGACGATCCGCGACACCCACGCTGATCGGTACATCGAGGTCTGGGCGAACAGCCGTTTCACCGTGTTCGCCGCCATCGACCCGCGAGCGCCCTAGCCGTCGAGCTCTGCCAGCAGTGACCGGGCGAGCCCGATCACGTCCGGAGGTTGGACGATCGCACCGCGAATCAGGTCGTCGAAGTGGGTGCTCAGGGTGCGCACGTGGTCGGCCGAGGTGAGCACGAGGTACATCTGGCCGAGGTAGATCGCGGCGCGCTGCTGTCCGAAGATCGTGACCGGTACGGCGTACCGCTCGAGGCCGTCGAAGAGGAACCAGCGGAACATCGGGTACAGCTCGCCACCGAGCTCGGCGATCTGCCGGAGCTGATCGCGACGGTGAGCCAGGGGCAGCGACCGCCAGATGCCCTCGCCGCGGGCGAACCCCTCGATCGACTGCCGGCTCGAACAGCACTCCATGTCGGTCCCGGCACCGCGGATCGCCGCGAGTCGTTGCGCCGCGTGTTCGATCTTCTGCTCGGGCCGGGAGGCCACGTAGTGCTCGAGCTCGTGGCGGATCACCGCCTCGGTCTTCAGCACGTCGGGCAGCGTCTGGGGGACGTAGCGCACCTTGTAGCCGGCCGCTTCGTCGAACCAGCGGATCAGCCGTTCGTCGTTCGGAGCGAGCGCGTTCATCTCGAACGACGTCTCCTCCTCCATCATCTCGGCCTGCATCGGGCCACCGTGCGTGAGGCCGAGCAGCCAGTCGATCGAGACCTGATGGGCGTCGGCGATCGACGCGACGGTCTCGATCCGGGGCAGACGCCGGTTGTTCGCCGACAACAGCTGCGACAGCGTCGAACGATCGACGCCGGTCGACCGCGCGAAGCGACTCTGGTTGAGCCCGCTGCGGTCGATGACGTCGCCGAGCCGCTCGCGGAACATGTCGAGCATCTCGCGCCGCTCCGTCATCTGATGCAGCGTATCCACATCAGATGTTGCGTAGACACACAATTTGTGCCGAGAGCGCCCGCATCTGCCGCACATCGTGCGCAACACCTGCAATATCAACGTTGACCAGGGCGTTCGCGTTCCGGGAGCATCGATGGGGTGTCACCTCACCACCGACCTCCCACCGCCCGCCGTCCCGAATGGCCGATGCTCGTGCTCATCGGTGGGTGGTGGGTCGCGGCGATCGCGGTGGTCGGGTGGCACGCCCGGATCCCCTGGTTCGTGAGCCTGCCGCTCCTCGCGATCCTCGGCGCCCTGCACGGTTCGTTGCAGCACGAAGCGATCCACGGACACCCGACGGCGTCGGCCCGCGTCAACGCGCTGCTGGTCGGGGTTCCCGCCACGCTGTGGTGCCCGTATCCCGAGTACCGGACGTCGCACCTCGCCCATCACGCCAGCGAGCTCACGGTCCCGGGGCTCGATCCCGAGTCGTTCTACGTCGACGCGGTGGCCTGGGAACGAGCGGGGGCCCTGCGGCGCTCGGCACTGCGGGCCAACCGGACCCTGCTCGGGCGTCTCGCGCTCGGCCCCGTGATGGTCATCGCGGCGGCGCTCGGCCGCGCCGCCGGTTCGTGGCGGTCACCGGCCGCCCGTCTCGTGTGGGCCGGACACCTCGTCGCCGCCTCGGTGCTCGCGTGGCTCGTCGTCGGCGTGGCCGGGCTGCCGTGGTGGGAGTGGCTGGTGGGCGGCGTGTACGCAGGTACCTCGCTGACGCTGCTGCGGAGCTTCGTCGAGCATCGCGCGCCCCAGGGTGACACGACCGCCTGTGCCGTGGTGCACTCGCGATGGCTCGCCATGCTGTTCCTGCACAACAACCTGCACCACACGCACCACGCCGTGCCGGGGGCACCGTGGTACGAGCTGCCGCGGTTGCACGTCGCGCTCGGGTCGGACGATCAGGCCCGGGCCGGGGCCGGGCTCTACGCGAGCTATGGCGAGGTCGCACGCCGGTACCTCGTGCAACCGTTCGATCGACCGGTCCATCCCGGCGTGACCGTGGACGTCCGATGACCACCGCCAGCCTGCCCATGTATCCGTTCCCGGAGTGGCGGGACGCGATCGAGCGGCTCTGGGACGACGTGCGAGCCCGATGCGACGGTCTGCCGCCGCTCGCGCCGTGGGGCGCCGACCCGGTCGAGCTCTGGCACGACCCCGAGTTGGCCGTGTCGCAGACGTGCGGCTGGCCGCTCGTCCGCGGCCTCGCCGAACGCGTGCGTGTCGTCGGCACGTTCCGGTACCGGACGTCGAATTGGTCGGGCGACCACTATCGGGCCGTCGTCGTCGCACGCGACGGCGAGCGCCCCGATGCGCGATCGACCGCCGCGGTGAACGGGCGCGACAGCCTGTCGGGTTGGATCAGCCTCGGCTGGTGGGCCGATGGACCGTGGCTCGGTGAGATCGTCGAGACCGGCGCCCACCTGGCATCGCTCGACGCCGTCCGCGACGGCATCGCCGACGTCGCGACCATCGACGCGGTCACGTTCGGATACGTCGAGCGACACCGGCCCGAAGTGCTCGACGGCTTGGTCGTCGCCGGCCACGGACCTGAGGTGCCCTGCCTGCCGATCATCTGCGCCGCTGACGCGAGCGACGAGCGTCTCGCCATGCTCCGGGACGCGTTCGCGGCCGCAGCCGCGAACGCCGACGAGATGCTGCTGATCGACGGTTTCTCGCCACTCGATCTCGACGACTACGCCACCGTCCGGGCGCTCACCGCCCGCTGACGCAGACGTCGCCCGGGTGGCCCTCAGAACCGCACCGGAGAGCTGACGTCAGCCGAGCAACGCGGCGAGGGCGTCCACGAACGGTTGCGGGTCCTCGTCGACCGCTTCGCCGTAGAGCTTCACCTTCGGCTCGGTGCCGCTGGGGCGGATCTGCACCCGGACGCCACCCTCGAGCTCGAACCGGAGCAGGTCGGCTTCGGGGTACTCCTCGGTGCTCAGCACGTCGCGGCCGCCGATCGACGTCGGCGGGTCGGCGATGAGCGCGGCGACGCGATCCTTGGCATCCGCCTGTGCCATCCGGACCGAGGCGTCGGCGAGCACGTGGCGGCCGTATCGGGCCGCGATGTCGTCGAGCCAACCCTGCAGGGTCCGACCCTCGGCGGCGGCGACGGCGGCCAGCTCGGCGAAGACGATCGCAGCGGTGATCCCGTCCTTGTCGAGGGGTCGCTCCGCGACGAGGTAGCCGAGCGCCTGCTCGTAGCCGAGCACGAACCGCAGATCGGGGTAGTCGTGGCGGGTGCGCGCGATCCACTTGAAGCCGGTGAACGTCTCGGCGCCGGTGACACCGTGGGCCGCGGCCATCTTCGACAGCAGCGCCGACGACACGAGCGTGGTGACGACCAGGCGGTCGCTGCCGTCGCCGTTGGCGAGCAGGTAGTCGGCGAGCAGCCAGCCGATCTCGTCGCCGCCCAGACGCCGCCAGGTGCCGTCGGGCTGCGGGATCGCGGCACCGAGACGGTCGGCGTCGGGGTCGTTGGCGATGGCCACGTGCGCGCCGGACGAGGCCGCGAGCTCGAGCAGCAGGTCCATCGCGCCCGGTTCCTCGGGGTTCGGGAACGAGACGGTCGGGAAGGTGCCGTCGGGCTCGAACTGCGGCGCGACGACGTCGGGGGCGGGCAGGCCGGCCGCCGCGAACGCCCGGACGAACACGTCGCCGCCGACGCCGTGCATCGCGGTGTAGGCGACCGGGACGCCCTCGACGTCGGGACGGCGCCGCACCGACGGTACGAACGCCAGGTACGCGTCGACGAGGTCGTCACCGACGCTGGCGATGAGTGGGTGGTGCTCGTCGGCGAGCTCGACCTCGGTCGGGTCGTAGCGGTCGATGCAGGCGGCGATGCCGGTGTCGTGGGGTGGCACGATCTGTGCGCCGTCGTCGAGGTACACCTTGTAGCCGTTGTCGGCGGGCGGGTTGTGGGAGGCGGTGACCACCACGCCGGCGGCCGAGTTCGTCTCGGTGATCGACCACGCGAGCACCGGCGTCGGCACCTTCTGGTCGAACAGGCGGACCCGGATGCCCATCTCGGCGAGCACCCGCGCCGTGTCGAGGGCGAACACGTCGCTCTTGCGGCGCGCGTCGTACCCGACGACGACGCCGCGGTCGGCCGCGCCCGGGTCCTGCTCGAGGAGGTAGGCACCCAGACCCGCGGCCGCCTGGCGGACCACGAGCCGGTTCATCCGCTGCGGTCCGGCGCCGACCGCGGCGCGCAACCCGGCGGTGCCGAACTGGAGGCGTCCGGTGAAACGTGCGGTGAGCTCGGCCGGGTCGCCGGCGATCAGGGTGGCGAGTTCCTCCCGGATGTCGTCGTCGGGTTCGGCGGCGAGCCACCGCTTGGCGAGGTCGAGCGCAGATTCGGTCTCGGTCACCGCACCAGCGTACGCAACTCGACGAGCGGCCGCGGCCCCACGTGCGAGATCACCTCGGCCGCGGCGATCGAGCCGAGTTGCCCGCACCGTTCGAGCGTCTCCCCCTTGGTGAGACCGTGGAGGAAGCCGGCCGCATAGAGATCGCCGGCACCCGTCGTGTCGACGACGCGAGGCACCGGTTGCACCGCGACTTCGATCATGTCGTCACCGGTGATGATGATCGAGCCCTTGGCCCCTACCGTGACGGCGGCGAACTCGCAGTGACGTCGCAGCTCGGCCACCGCCTGGTCGAACGTCTCGGTCTCGTACAGCGAGATCAGCTCGGCCTCGTTGCCGAACAGCAGGTCGACCTCGTCGCTCACGAGCGATCGGAAGTCGTCACGGTGGCGATCGACGCAGAACGAATCGGAGAGCGTGAGCGAGACCATCCGGCCGGCGTCGTGGGCGACCTCGGCGGCGCGACGGAACGCGGCCTTGGCCTCGTCGCGGTCGAACAGGTACCCCTCCATGTAGAGCACCTTGCCGGCGGCGATCGCATCCTCGTCGAGGTCGTCGGGGGTCAGCAGGCTCGACGCACCGAGGTAGGTGTTCATCGTGCGCTCCGCGTCGGGCGTGACGACGATGATGCAGCGGCCGGTCGGCACGTCGTTGTCGGCACCACCGGCCCGGAACTGCACGCCGACCGCGAGCATGTCGTGGCCGAACACATGGCCGAGCTCGTCGTCGGTGATCTTGCCGATGTAGGCCGCCGAGCCGCCGAAGCTGGCGACGCCGCACATCGTGTTGGCCGCCGACCCGCCCGACATCTCGACCGAGGTCTCGAGGGCCCGGTAGAGCTCGACGGCGCGATCGGTGTCGATCAGGTCCATCGAGCCCTTCACCATGCCCTGGTCGACCAGGAAGTCGTCGTGGGCGTTGCTGATGACGTCGACGAGCGCGTTCCCGATGCCGACGACGTCGAAGCGCGCCCCGTCGGCGTTGAGGTCGGTCGTGTGCCCGGTCACACCTGCCGACGCTAGCGCCCGACGCCCGAATCGGGGGAACACCGGTCCGCCACGACGGTACGATCGGTGAGTGTGACGACCGTTGAGACCTCACATGCCGACGACCTGTACCGCCTGCCTCGCCACACCGCTCCGAGCCGCTACGACCTGACGCTGCGGCCCGATCTCGACGCGGCGACGTTCACCGGCGAGGTCACGATCGCCGTCGCGACGACCGAGGCCGCCGGCGAGCTGGTGCTGAACGCGATCGAGCTCGGCATCGAGTCGGTGACGGTCGACGGCGAGCCGGCCGAGTTCGAGCTGCACGTGCCGACCGAGCGGCTGGTCGTCCGTCCCTCGGGCGGGGTCGGCGTCGGCGAGCACACGCTGCACATCGCGTTCACCGGCACGATCAACGACCAGCTCCGCGGCTTCTACCGCAGCACCTACCGCGACGCGGACGGTGTCGAGCGCGTGATCGCCACGACCCAGATGCAGTCGACCGACTGCCGCCGGGCGTTCCCGTGTTGGGACGAGCCCGACTTCAAGGCGGTGTTCGCGATCACGCTCGAGGTCGCCGACGATCTCCTCGCGGTGTCGAACGGGCGCGAGACCGGTCGCCGCGACCTCGGCGACGGCCGCGTGGCGGTCACGTTCGCCGACACGATGGTGATGAGCTCGTACCTCGTCGCGTTCGTCGTGGGGCCGCTCGAGGCGACCGACTGGGTCGACGTCGACGGCATCCCCGTGCGCATCGTCCACGTGCCCGGCAAGGGTCACCTCACGGGCTTCGGGCTCGACGTCGCCGCCTTCTCGCTGCGTTGGTTCCAGGACTACTACGGCATCCCGTACCCGACCGACAAGTGCGATCTGCTGGCCCTGCCCGACTTCGCGGCGGGTGCGATGGAGAACCTCGGCTGCATCACGTTCCGCGAGAGCCTGCTGCTCGTCGACCCGGTGACGTCGACGCAGGCCGACCGCCAGAACGTGGCCGACGTGGTCGCCCACGAGCTCGCCCACATGTGGTTCGGCGACCTCGTCACGATGCGCTGGTGGGAAGGGATCTGGTTGAACGAGGCGTTCGCGACCTTCATGGAGATCGCCGCCTGCGACGCCTTCGCCCCCGCGTGGGAGCGCTGGACCAGCTTCGGCCTCGAGCGCAGCATCGCCTTCGAGACCGACTCGCTGTCGTCGACCCGACCGGTCGAGTTCGAGGTCAAGAGCCCGGCCGACGCCGAGGGCATGTTCGACGTGCTCACCTATCAGAAGGGCGGCGCCCTGCTCCGGATGCTCGAGCAGTACCTCGGCGCCGAACGGTTCCGCGAGGGCGTGAGCCACTATCTGCGGATCCACGCGTACGGGAACACCGAGACGAGCGACCTGTGGGACGCGATCGAGCACACCTCGGGCGAGCCGGTTCGCCGCATCATGGACTCGTGGATCTGGCAGCCGGGCTACCCGCTCGTGTCGGCCAAGGTCGACGGTGACGAGTTGGTGTTGAGCCAGCGCCGGTTCAGCTTCGACCGCGACGCCGCGGACTCGACGCTGTGGGCGATCCCCGTCCGTGTCCGCCAGGGCGACGAGTCGGTCGACGTGCTCCTCGACACCGACGAGCTGCGCCTGCCCGCCGGCGACGGACCGATCGTGGTGAACGCCGACGGGCACGGCTTCTTCCGGGTCGACTACAGCGACGGGCTGCGGGCGCGCCTGACCGCCGAGGTGGTCGGTGAGATGTCGACGCTCGAGCGGTACGCACTGGTCGACGACGCCTGGAGCGCGGTCACCGCCGGCGCCATGGACGCCCACGAGTTCGTCGAGCTGGCCCAGCGCTTCGAGGGCGAGACCCAGTACGGCGTGTGGCAGGCACTCGTGATCGGGCTGAAGGGCGTGCGGCGCCTCCTCCCCGACGACGGCCCGGCCGTCGACCACTACGAGGAGATCGTGCGCTCGGTCGCCGGGCCGGCACTGGCCGAGCTCGGCGAGCCGGCCGACGGCGAGGCCGACCTGGTGGCCAAGGCTCGTGGCCTGCTGCTGGGTGTGATGGCGAACCAGGGCGGCGACGCGGCCTCGATCGCCCGCGCCCGCGAGATCTACGAGGCCTGGACGAGCGATCCGGCCTCGGTCGACTCCGAGCTGGCGGCGTCGGCGACCGGCGTCGTCGCCATGCACGGCGACGCCGAGATGTACGACCGGTTCGTCGCGATCGCCGAGGGTGACGGCACCCCGCAGATCAAGCAGCGGCACCTGTACCTGCTGTCCGAGTTCGACGACGCCGAGCTGATGGGGCGCACGTGCGAGTACGCGATGAGCGACGCGGTCAAGTCACAGAACGCGCCCTTCCTGTTGCGGCTGTGCATCGGCAACCGGTCACACGGCGAGCAGGCGTGGGACTTCGTCCGTCAGCACTGGACCGAGGCCAACGAGCGGTTCCCCCGCAACACGATCGTCCGGATGGTCGAGACGGTGAAGCTGCTCGACCGCCCCGAGCAGGTCGCCCAAGCCCAGGCCTTCTTCAGCGAGCACCCGATCGAACAGGCGATGCAGACGCTGCAGCAGCTGCTCGAACGTCAGCGGGTCAACGCGAAGGTTCGCGCCGACAACGCCGACTCCCTGGCCGCAGCACTCAGCTGACCGACGCCGCCGGCGTCGACTCAGGGGCCGACGAGCCGGCGGCGACGGGCGCTGATGATGGCGAAGGCGCCGTAGGCGATCAACGAGACCGCGGCGATCAGCACGAGCGCCGATCCCCACCAGGTGTCGGAGACGTTGCGGAGGGCCTGATCGAGCCCTTTGGCCTCGTCGGGGTCGGCGTTGATCGCGGCCTCGAGGACGAATGCGGACAGGAGCGCCACGACGATGCCGCGTCCGATCCAGCCGATCACCCCGAGCCGCTCGATCAGCGTCCGTTCGGTCGACCCGGCGTCGACGACGTCGATCTGCTCCATGAACTTCTTCTCGACACCCTTGTAGCCGAAGTAGCCGGCGACGCCGAGCCCGACGATGGCGCCGAGCCCGAGGGCCCACCGCCCGCCCGATCGCTCCATCATCCACCGGCTGATCCGCTCGAGGGTGCTCCCGTCGCCACCGCTGCCGCCACCGCTGCTGCCGCCGCCGGACATCGCGAAGCTGAGCGCACTCCACGCCAGGAATCCGTAGAGGAGTGCCGAGCCGAGGTAGGCGACCCGATGGGCGAGCGTGTCGAGATCACTGTTGTCGCCGGGCATCACGGCGGTCGTGAGACGCCACAGCGCGTAGATGGCCAGGCCGATCGCGATCGCGACGAGCAGGACGCCGCCGAAGGAGTTCTCGGCGATCTCGGCGATCGCTCCCTGACGACTCGCTTGGTCACCCGACGAGCCCGACCCGCCGGACTGCAGCGCGATCGGGATCGCGATCACGCCGATCAGGCCGTACACGATGCCCTTGGCGACCCAGCCGATCTTGCCGACCGTCACCAACGCATCGGAGTCGATCGACCGCGCGTCGATCGACTCGCTCACCTCGTGCATCTGCTGCCCTGTCTGCGTCGTGTTCACCGGGGACCTCCTCGCGCCGTGTGACGAGTGGTCCCCGCCCTGGCGCGGATCCAAACGCACCCGATGCCGCCATCACGTCACGAATCCGGCGACGCGACCGCTGATGAACCCTGCTGATCGAATCCGACCAGGCGTCGCGAACGACGAAACCCCGGGCCTCGGGCCCGGGGTTCGGTCACGGTTCTGGTGGAGCTAAGGAGAATCGAACTCCTGACCTCTTCATTGCGAACGAAGCGCTCTACCAACTGAGCTATAGCCCCGCGATGTGGTGCCGCAGTGTAGCGGCGGCGCTGCCGGTTGCGTCAGTGCTGCATCCAGTCCTGCGGCCAGTTCGACGTCTCGCGCTGGCGGACCTGCGAGAGGAGATAGGCGTAGGCGCACAGGGCCAGGAAGGCGGCGGCGAAGACGTACAGCATGACCGTCTCCTGCGTGGTCGCGGCCAGGAACAGCGTGGCGGCGACGGCGGCGACGAGCATGAACAGCACGTTGGTCTGACGGCGCCGCGCGATGTCGTGGGTCACGACCGGCTGGCGCATCTCGCGGCTGTGGTCGCGCCCGTGCTCGCGGGGATCGCGATGATCACGGCGCGGCTCGTCGCGCTGCTGGGGACGACGCTGGCCACCGGTCGGGTCGCCGTGTTGACGACGGCGGGGCGCCTGCATCTCGCGCTCGCGCACGGCGGCGCCGCCCTGGCGACCACCGTGGGTGCGCCCGCCGGCGCCACGACGCAGCTGAGCCGACTGGATGCCCGGACGGCCGGTCGCAGCGGGACGCTGCAGCGGCGACTGGGCCAGCGGGCGAGCCATGCCCCGCATCGGCGCACCGGCGCGGCTCGGCACCGTGCTCTGCAGCTTGTTCAGCTGACGCCGGAAGTCGGTGACCGACGAGTTCGGCCGGTTCTCGATGCGGTTGCGGATCAGCGGCGGGATCAGCACAGCGGCCCAGGCCGCGGCGATCACCAGGAGGACGAGTTCGCCCATGGGTTGAGAATCCTTCGTTGGAGAGGCGGGAAGCGTTCGAGGTCGTCGGGTCTGCCACGCTGCGGACGAGAACGACGTTTCATTACGATTCTACGACATTTGTAACACACACGGCAACGCCGGACGTGGCATTCGTCACGGTCCGTTCACCGGCAGTTCGATGTGGGCGGTGGACCGTCCCGGCAGTCATGATTCCCGCTTGTACGTGCCCGACCGGCCACCGGTCTTCTCCCACAGGGCGAGCTCGCCGATCGTCATGCCACGGTCGGCCGACTTGCACATGTCGTAGATCGTGAGCGCCGCGGTCGAGCACGCGTGCAGCGCCTCCATCTCGACCCCGGTGCGATCGACGGTGTCGACGAACACCTCGACCGCGACATGGTCGTCGCC
>JAUHYJ010000335.1 GCA_030425785.1 Acidimicrobiia bacterium
CGCCTCGCGGATCTCCGCGCTCACTGGCGACGGAGCCGCCGCTCCGGCCGCTCGCCAACGGGAAGGATCCTCATGCAGACCCACATCAAGACGACCACGGTCGGATGGGCCGTCGCCGGCATCATCGCCGGCGTCGGCGCATCCGCGATCACGATGAACGCCTGGTCGGTCGGCGCCGCGCCCGGTGACACCGACTCGACGTTCGTGCCGATCGAACCGTGCCGCTTGTTCGACACGCGGACCGGCGAGTTCAACGTCGGCGATCGCGACACCCCGATCGGCGAGGGCGAGACGCACCCGTTCCAGGTCACGGGCACCAACGGCGACTGCACCCTGCCCGCGGACGCGACTGCCGTCGCGGTGAACCTGACCGGGGTCGGCCCGACCGCGGACACGTTCCTCACGATCTTCCCGTCAGGGGTCGACCTGCCGAATGTGTCCGCCGTCAACATGACGGCCGGGCAGCCGCCGACGCCGAACAAGCTCGACGTCCAGCTCTCGGCAGGTGGATCGGTCGACGTGTACAACGCGTTCGGCACCGTCGACGTGATCGGCGACGTGCTCGGGTACTACACCGACTCGACCCTGGACGAGATCGCCGAACGGCTCACCGCACTCGAAGCTGCCGACGACGCCCTCACAGCACGCGTCGCCACACTCGAGGCGCTCGATGCCGGCACACGACTCGACGCACTCGAGTCGGCGGCGAGGCCGATCATCGCGACCAGCGGAGGGGTCGCCGCGACCGCCACCTCCGGCACCGTCGAGAGCATGCGATCCGTCACGATCGACGCGCCCGGGCCCGGCACCGTCGCCGTCGTGGCGAGCGCCGAGCTCGAGGAGGTGCAGGACGCCGAGTTCGTGCGTTGCTCGGTCGACACCGCCGTGGCCGAGCCAGCGGCGGCGAACAGCTACGACTGGCAGTCGGCGTCCGACGGCGTGACCGACAACGACGTCATCACCATCACGCGTGCATTCGAGGTCGGCGCCGGCCCGACCACGTTCCACCTCGTGTGCAAGACCTTCGGCGTCACCACGGCCGTCCAGTCACCAAATGTCGTGGCGGTCTACGTCCCGACCGGCTGAACGCCGATCGCGCACGATGCGCTCCGCCCGGTCGTGGGATCCGTCCCCGGCCGGGCGGTGCCGCGTCGGCGCCGGAACGGCCGGCACAGCCGTAGGGTGACGTGTTCCCTCCGAGCCCAGGCGAGACCGATGAGCGACACCGACGACGACCAGCCGACCAGCGACGACCAGCGCAGCACCGACGACATCTCCTTCGCCGACCTCGGCCTGCGCGCCGAGCTCCTGGCGTCCCTCGACGAGTTGGGCTACGAGGAGCCGACCCCGATCCAGGCCCACACGATCCCCCACCTCATCGAACGTCGCGACCTGCTCGGTCAGGCTGCGACGGGGACCGGCAAGACGGCTGCCTTCGCGCTCCCCATCCTGCACCACCTCGACGACGATCGCAGCCGCGGCGACGCGCCGAGCGCGCTGGTCCTGGTCCCCACCCGCGAGCTCGCCATGCAGGTCAGCGAGGCGATCTTCAACTACGGCCGCCACGTCGGCGGCGGTCGCGGTGTGCGCACGATCCCGATCTACGGCGGCCAGCCGATCCATCGGCAGTTCCAGCAACTCGAGCGCGGCGTCGACGTGGTCGTCGCCACGCCCGGCCGCGCCGTCGACCACATCGGCCGCGGGTCGCTCCCGCTCGACGAGGTTCGCATGGTCGTCCTCGACGAGGCCGACGAGATGCTCGACATGGGGTTCGCCGACGACCTCGAGGCGATCCTGGCGGCGACCCCCGACGAGCGCCAGACGATCCTGTTCTCGGCGACGATGCCACCGCGCATCAACCGCATCGCGTCGAAGTACCTGACCGACCCGATTCGCATCACGATCGCGAAGGGCGAGGGAGGGCAGGACACGAGCTCGATCGTCCAGCGCGCCTACGTGGTCCAGCGCAGCCACAAGGCCGCGGCACTCGGCCGAGTCCTCGACGCCGAGTCGCCGACCGCCGCGATCGTGTTCTGCCGGACCCGCGGCGAGGTCGACCAGCTGACGGTGACGATGAACGGCCGGGGCTACCGCGCGGAGGCGCTGCACGGCGGCATGGATCAGCAGCAGCGCGACCGGGTGATGAACCGGTTGCGCGACGGCACCGCCGAGCTGCTGATCGCCACCGACGTCGCAGCCCGCGGCCTCGACGTCGACATCCTCACCCACGTCGTCAACTACGACGTCCCCTCGGCCGCCGAGAGCTACGTGCACCGCATCGGGCGCGTCGGACGAGCCGGGCGCTCGGGCGTCGCCATCACGATCGCCGAGCCGCGCGAGCAGCGCCAGCTCGGCAACATCGAGCGGCTGACCAAGCAGAAGATCGAGTTGGCGAGCGTGCCGACGGTCGCCGACCTGCGCGACCAGCGCCTCGCCGAGACGACCGAACGGCTGGCCACCGCGCTCGAGCGCAACGATCTCGACGAGCTGGCCTCGGCCGTCGACGGCCTGTCGGGACAGCACGACCTCCGATCGATCGCGCTGGCCGCGCTCCGGCTTGCGCACGACAGCGCCGCGGCCGGCCCCGATGACGAGATGCACATCCCCGACGCGCGGCGTGACCGGCCACCCCGACGGAACGGCCGCGACGCGGCGCCCCAACGCGACCGCAACGGCACGTTCGAGGAACGCGCCCGCGACAACGACGAGGCGACCGGGTTCCTGTACATCACGCTCGGCCGGCGCGCCGGCGTACGCCCGGGTGACCTCGTGGGGGCGATCGCGAACGAGGTCGGTCTCCCCGGCCGCCAGATCGGCCCGATCCGGATCGCCGACCAGTACAGCGTCGTCGGCATCCCCGAGCGCGAGGTCGAGCGCGCCGTGTCGGTCATGAACGGTTCGGCCATCCGTGGCAAGCCGGTGAAGGCGCGCCGGTTCGTCGAGCAGGGCGACGACGGCGACCGACGGCCCGAGCGTCGCGGCCACCGAGGCTCGGACCAGCGCAAGCACGGCCGCCCGCAACGCCGCGACTGACCCCGTCAGCCGATCCCTGGGCCGATCCGTCGGCGGATCCCGTCGGCCGGTCGCGTGCGCCGATCGGGTGAGCGATCGCGTGCGAGGGAGTCCGGTGATCCGCCGCTAGCATTTCCTGGCCGTGTGTGCGGACCGTCCGGTCGCCACACCGAGAGCTCGGATCGCAGGAGAAGCAGTCAGATGGCATCACGTTGTGAAGTGTGTGGCAAGGGCCCGTCGTGGGGCATGTCGGTGTCGCACTCGCACCGTCGCACGAAGCGTCGCTGGAACCCCAACGTCCAGCGCGTCCGCGCACTGGTCAAGGGCGCCCCGAAGCGCATGAACGTCTGCACGAGCTGCATCAAGGCCGGCAAGATCGTCAAGGCCGGCTGACGGCGCCCATCGCGCTAACGTCCGCAACCATGCGAGGCTCGGACCAATGCAAGGGGTAGTCAAGGCGTACGATCCGGCGTCCGGCATCGGCGTCGTCATGTGCGACACCGATCTCGACGACTACGACCTCGCCCCGACCGCGCTCGAGAACTCGCTGTTCCGCATGCTCCGACCGGGTCAGCGGGTCGTGTTCGACCTCGACGGCGACGGGTTCGCGACTCGGCTGCGACTCGGTTCCGAGATCGACATGGGCACGCCCGGCACCCACTGACACCCGCTGAGCGACCGCACCGGCCCCCGCCTCCATTCCCACACCATGCGCCCGGGCGGCCACGCTCCGGAGTCGTGTAAGCGCTTTCACCGATACCAGACCGGGCGACGATCGGTTTTTTCGATTGCACATCTGCACAAACTCGGTCGCAGGGGCGGACGCGACCCCTTCCATCCCGCGGTGAATACGTCACACTGGTGAGATCACCGGTGTGCACGCCGTCGCCGGAGGAAAGGGAGAGCCATGGCAGGACGTACGTCGCATCAACGCCTCACCGAGTGGGTCGATCGGTGGGCCGCGGTGCTGCAGCCCGACGACATCTACTGGTGCGACGGCTCCGCCGACGAGTACGACCGTCTGGCGCAGGAACTGGTCGACTCCGGCACGTTCACGAAGCTGAGCGACGCCAAGCGCCCGAACAGCTACTGGGCACACTCCGACCCGGGTGACGTCGCCCGCGTCGAGGACCGCACGTTCATCTGCTCGGCCACCGCCGAGGAGGCCGGCCCGAACAACAACTGGCGCGACCCCGACGAGATGCGCGCCGAGATGATGCGGCTCTACGAGGGCGCCATGCGCGGCCGCACGATGTACGTCGTCCCGTTCTCGATGGGCCCGCTCGGCTCGCCGATCGCCCACGTCGGCGTCCAGCTCACCGACTCCGCGTACGTCGCCGTCTCGATGCGGATCATGACCCGGATGGGCCAGGGCGCGCTCGACGTGCTCGGCGACGACGGCGCATGGGTGCCGTGCGTGCATTCGGTCGGTGCACCGCTCGAGCCCGGGCAGCAGGACGTGCCGTGGCCGTGCGACGCCGAGAACAAGTACATCGTCCACTTCCCCGAGTCGCGCGAGATCATGTCGTACGGCTCGGGCTACGGCGGCAACGCCCTGCTCGGCAAGAAGTGCTTCGCGCTGCGCATCGCCTCGGTGATGGCACGCGACGACGGCTGGCTCGCCGAGCACATGCTGATCCTCAAGCTCACCAACCCCGAGCAGGAGACCAAGTACATCGCCGCCGCGTTCCCCTCGGCGTGCGGCAAGACCAACCTCGCCATGCTCGTGCCCACCGTCGACGGCTGGACGGCCGAGACCATCGGCGACGACATCTGCTGGATGAAGTTCGGCGACGACGGACGCCTCTACGCGATCAACCCCGAGGCCGGGTTCTTCGGCGTCGCGCCGGGTACCGGCTGGGACA
>JAUHYJ010000336.1 GCA_030425785.1 Acidimicrobiia bacterium
TGCCGGCTTCCTTGCAGGCGTCCTCGCCCGGGCCGGCCCATGCGACCTCGGGGTGGCAGTAGATCGCCCACGGCACCCGGTCGTACATCACCGGCATCGGGTCCTCGCCCAACAGGTGCTTGACCACCAACACGGCTTCGGCGTACCCGACGTGAGCGAGCTGGGGCGTGTTGATCAGGTCGCCGACCGCGTACACGTTCGGCTCGCCGGTGCGGCAGTACTCGTCGACCGTCACGAAGCCACGATCGTCGACGACGACGCCCGTGCCGTCGAGGCCGAGCTGGTCGGCGAAGGGACGCCGGCCGACGGACACCACGACCGCGTCGACCTCGATCGACTCGCCCTCGCCGTCCTTCGGACCGAACTGCACGACGGTGCTGCCGGAGCCCGTCGGTTCGTGGCCGTTCACCATGACGCCCGTCTTGATCGTGATGTTCTTCTTCTTGAAGCTGCGCACGACGACGTTCGCGACGTCGGTGTCGAGACCGGGCAGGATCTTCGGCAGGCCCTCGAGGATCGTGACCTCGGCGCCGAGGTCGGCGAAGGTCGAGGCGAACTCGCACCCGATGGCACCGCCGCCGATGACGGCGACACGGTCGGGGACGTGTTCGAGATCGAGCACTTCGTCGCTCGTCATGATCGGGCCACCGCGCTCGAAACCGGGGATCAGGCGGGGCACCGAGCCCGACGCCAGGATGACGTGGCTCCCGGTGATCGTCTCGGTCCCGCCCTCGTTCATCTGGACGGTGACGGTCCGGTCGGCACCGAGCGAGCCGACGCCGTTGAAGACCTCGACCTTGCGGCCCTTGCACATGGCGGCGATGCCGCCGACCAACCCGGCCACGATCTTCTGCTTGCGGGCCTGCGTGACGGCGAAGTCGACCGTCGGTGCGCTCGACTCGATGCCGAAGTCGGCGCTGTGCTCGACGTGGCGCTTGACCGCAGCGGTCTCGAGGAACGCCTTGGCGGGGATGCAGCCGCGGTTGAGACAGGTGCCGCCGAGGGCGTCCTTCTCGACGAGGGCGACCTGCAGGCCGGCCGAGGCTCCGTACAGTGCGGCGGCGTACCCACCGGGGCCACCACCGATCACGACGAGGTCGAACGAGTTGCTCACCGTTGCCACGGTACCGGTACTACCCGGGGGTAACGAACGCGCGTGCTCAGGACAGCACCCACCGAGCCGACTCGTCGCCGCGCTCGTAGAACAGCACGCGGGAGTCACCGTCGGCCGACGAGACGTCGAAGCGCACGAGGCACTCGGTCACGGTGTCGGTCGTGCGACCGCAGAGCCCGCCGCGCGCCGCGCTGTCGGGCAGCAGCGGCCGACCCGACGCGATCAGGCGGAACCCGTCCGCGCCGTCGGGGTCGTCGACCCCGCCGATCCGGACCGAGACGTCGAGCGCGCCGCCGGCGTCCACCGCCGAGTCGACGATCACCGTCATGTCGCCGACCTCGACCGGCTCGCCGAGCGGCACCGGCTCGGCCACCTCGTCCTGGGTCGCGAGCTGGAACAGGAACACCGCGCCGGCCAGCATGATCGCCACGCCGCAGGCGAGGGCGAGCAGCAGGAGCGTCCGGGTCTTCACGCTCGCGCAGGCTAACGATGAACGTTCGCGAAACGCCGCCGCGGTGCACGGACTGCGCCTGCGCCCGCCGATAATGTCTCGTCCCATGTTCGGACGTCGGGTACTCGCAGCCACCGTGCTGGCGACGACCGCGCTCGCTGCGTGCGGTGGCACCGACGAACCAGCCGCCGAACCCGCTCCGGCACCGGCCGCCACGGCGGCCCCGGCCGACGAGCCCGCCGAGCAGTCCGCAACCGATGCGCCCGGCGGCGCCGTACCCGCAGCGCTCGACTTCAGCGCCCCGCTCGTCGGTGGTGGCGAGATCGAGATGGGCCAGTACGCCGGCCGCCCGGTCCTGCTGTGGTTCTGGGCGCCGTGGTGAAGCACCTGCAATCGTGAAGCCCCCTCGGTCGAGGAGGCCAAGCAACGCTGGGACGGACAGGTCGAGTTCGTCGGGGTCGCGTGGGCCGGTGACACCGGCACCTACGGCGACTTCGTCGACCGCTACGACCTCAGCTTCCCCCAGATCGACGACACGGCCGCCGACGTGTTCACCAGCTTCGGCGTCCGGTCACAGCCGGCGATCGCCTACGTCCTGCCAGACGGCGAGGTCCAGACGGTGATGGGTGCGGTCGACGAAGAACTGCTCGACTCGATCATCTCGACCGGCCTCTGATCGGGTCGTGCCGGGCACGACCCGTTCGGCACGACGTTCGGTCAGGCCTTGTCGTAGTGGCCGAGGCCGGGCTTGAAGGTCTTGTCGTCGAGGAACTGCTTCATCGCTTCCTGTCGGCCCCTGGTCTCGTCGATGTACATCAACGCCTCCTGGGCGCGCACCTGGTAGTCGAGCGCCTGGTCGTAGTCCATGAGCCGGACGGCGCGCACCGTTCGCTTGGTCGCCTTGAGCGTCGCCCAGTTCTTCTGGAGGAGGTTCTCGGCGACCTCGCGCACCCGCGCCTCGAGCTGATCCGCCGGGAGCGACTCGTTCACGAGCCGAGCCCGCTCCGCCTGCTTGCCGTCGAGGTTCTCCCCCATCAGCGCGTGGTACATGGCGTCGCGCATCGGCATCAGATCGGCCACCACCTTCGAGGCGCCACCGCCGGGCAGGATCCCCCAGTTGACCTCCGACAGCCCGAAGGAGGCATCGTCGGCACAGAACGCGAGATCGCAGGCGTAGAGCGGTGCGTACGCGCCGCCGAAGCACCAGCCGTGCACCATGGCGATCGTCACCTTCTCGAACTCGCGCAGCCGCCGGAACCACCCGTACGACTCCATCTGCGAGCGTCGGATCGCCTCGAACCCCTCGGCCTCGGGTTCACGGAAGTACTCCTGCAGGTCCATGCCCGCCGACCATGCGTCACCCTCGCCGCGCAGCACGAGGACACCGACGTCGTCACGGAACTCGAGCTCGTCGAGGCAGCGCATCATCTGGCGGTTCAGCCGGCGACTCATCGCGTTGCGCTTGTCGGGGCGATTGAAGCTGAGCCAGGCGATGCCGTTCTCGACCACGTAGGTGGCGGTCTGGGCCTCGTCGGGATCGATGGGTTCGGGCATGTGCGTACTCTTCCACGCTGCCTCGATGCCACCGCGATGCGGCGTTCGCACCTCCGGACCGGCTCGCCGACGCCCGCCGGCACGCATCCACCCGGCCGGCTCGTAGCGTAGAGATGGCGAGCGATCGATCGAGGAGTTCATGGACACGCAGGCAGGTAGCAAGCAGGTCGGCATCACCGGTTCGTCCGGTCTGATCGGCACGGCACTCGTCGACGCGCTCCGTGCGGCGGGACACACGCCGGTCCCGATCGTCCGGCGCACCCCGCGCGACGGCGAGATCGAATGGCAGCCGCAAGACGGTGTACTCGACCCGACGGACGTCGCGGGCCTCGACGCCGTCGTCAACCTCGCCGGCGCGGGCATCGGCGATCATCGCTGGACCGACGAGTACCGCCGCACGATTCGCGAGAGCCGCGTCGCGGGCACCACGCTGCTCGCGTCGACGTTCGCGGCGCTCGGCGACGACGCTCCGGCCGTGCTCGTGAACGGATCGGCGATCGGTTACTACGGTCCGAGCGGCGACACCGTGCTGACCGAGGCATCACCCAACGGCGACGGCTTCCTCGCCGACGTCTGCCGCGACTGGGAGAACGCGACCGCGGCGGCCGAGCCGGTCGCACGGGTCGCGATGCTCCGGACCGGCATCGTGCTCACCCCCGACGGCGGTGCCCTCGCCAAGATGCTCCCGCTGTTCAAGTTCGCGCTCGGCGGCCGGTTCGGCGACGGACGCCAGTGGATGAGCTGGATCAGCCTGCCGGACGAGGTCGCCGCGATCCTCCACGTGCTCGACGGCGATGTCGAGGGGCCGGTCAACCTGACGGCACCCGAGCCGGTCACGAATCGTGACTTCACCGCTGCGCTGGCCGATGCCCTCAACCGACCCGCCCTGCTGCCGGTGCCGAAGTTCGGCCCCAAGCTGCTGCTCGGCGGCGATCTGGCGCAGGCGCTCCTCTTCGACAGCCAGCGCGTCCTCCCCGGCGTGCTCGAGGAGACGGGCTTCGCGTTCACGCACCCGACCGTCGGCGAGGCCTTCGCCGCCCTGCTCGACTGAGGCGAACGTGCCCACGGGCACCACCCGATCGAGTGGGCCATCGCGGCCGCATCACCGACGCCATCACAGCGTCACGCGCGCCGTAAACTCGTGACGATGCGGCAGATGACGGAGATGGCGTGGCTGAGCGAGAGCGAGATGGCGGCGTGGCGCAGCTTCATCGAGACGCAGGCTGATCTCGTGAACGCCCTCGAGGCCGACCTGGCCGAGACCGGGCTCACGCTCGGCGACTACCAGGTCCTGGTGTTCCTGTCCGAGGCGACCGACCATCGGCTCCGCATGTGTGACCTCGCCGACCAGCTCCAGCTGTCGCCGAGCGGGCTCACCCGTCGGCTCGACGGCCTGGTGCGCGACGGGCTCGTCGAGCGGGTTCCGTCCGAGGTCGACCGGCGCGTGATGCTGGCGGCCCTCACCCACCGCGGCTGGACCCGGCTGGGCGATGCGGCGCCCGCCCACCTCTCGAGCGTCCGCCGACGGATCATCGATCACCTCACCGACGACGAGCTCACCACCATGGCGACCGTCTTCGGCAAGCTGCGGCGCGCCCTCGACGAATGACCGCGCCACTTCCGGCCGGGTTCCGCGGGCACGTCGCCAACATCGGGGTCAAGGACGACACCGACGACTTCGTCGTCATCGCCGCCGATCAGCCCGTGCCGGCCGCCGGCGTCTTCACCCGGTCGCGGTTCGTCGG
>JAUHYJ010000337.1 GCA_030425785.1 Acidimicrobiia bacterium
GTGGTCCGTGGCGACGTCGTGGCAGGAGGCGACGTCGGCCTCGGTGGCGTGGTCGCAGCAGGCTCCGATGGGGCGGTCGGGGGAGCGACATCGGGAACGGTGATGGTGCCGACCGTGGCGATCGGCGGGGGAGCGTCGAGCCGCGCCGAGCGCAACTCGACGGTGGGGTCCGAGCACGCGCCCGTCCCCAGCAGGGTGATCATGGCGATCACAGCGCCCCCGAGCCGCTGTCGCATGCCGACAGCCTCGCGCATCCGCGATCGCAGATACGGTGCCACCATGTCCGACCTGCTCGCCACACCCCTCGCCGATCACGTGCGTGCCCGCTGGGACGAGATCGTGCCGGTGCTCCACGACTACATCGCGATCCCCAACGTGAGCGAGGCGTACGACCCGGACTGGCGGGCGAACGGTCACATGCACCGAGCGGTCGAACTGATTCGCGGTTGGTGTGCGACGCGCGACATCGCCGGCATGACGATCGACGTGATCGACCCGCCCGACCTCAGCCCGCTGATCGTCATCGAGGTGCCGGCGTTCGGCGACGCCCCGACCGATGACACGGTCGTGCTGTACGGCCATCTCGACAAGCAGCCGGAGATGACCGGCTGGCGCGACGGCCTCGGCCCGTGGACACCGGTGCAGGAGGGCGACAAGTTGTTCGGGCGCGGGGGTGCCGACGACGGTTACGCGGTGTTCGCGAGCCTGACCGCGATCGAGGCGGTGCAGCGCAGCGGCGGCAGCCACGCCCGGTGCGTGGTGCTGGTCGAGGCGAGCGAGGAGTCGGGCTCGCCCGACCTGCCGGAACACGTCACCGCGCTCGCCGATCGGCTGGGCACCCCCAGCCTCGTGGTGTGCCTCGACTCGGGTTGCATCGACGACACCCGCATGTGGGTCACGACGTCGTTGCGCGGTGTGGTCATCGCCACCCTGAACGTCTCGATCGTCACCGAGGGGCTGCATTCGGGCGACGTGTCGGGCATGGTGCCGGACACCTTCCGCATCGCCCGGCAGCTGTTGTCGCGCATCGAGGACGAGACGACCGGCGAGGTGCTGTTGCCATCGTGTCGCGTCGAGATCCCGGCCGAGCGCACCGAGCAGGCCCGGTCGACCGCCGACGAGATCGGGCCGATGGGCGACCACTACCCGTTCGTCGCCGGCGCGCACGCCGCCATCGCCGACGCGACCGACCAGCTGCTCGCTCGCACGTGGCGCGCCGCGTTGACGGTCGTCGGCGCCGACGGGCTGCCAGCCACGGCGCGTGCAGGCGCTGTGCTGCGGCCGTCCACATCGCTCAAGCTGTCGCTCCGGCTGCCGCCCACCGCCGACGCCGGCGCCGTGCTCGACGAGCTGCGAGCGACGTTGCTCGCCGACCCGCCGTACGGTGCCGAGGTGACGCTCACCCACGTCGACGGCGCCGCCGGCTGGAACGCGCCGCCCACCGCGCCGTGGCTCGCGA
Source organism: Acidimicrobiia bacterium (assembly GCA_030425785.1). Classification (GTDB taxonomy): domain Bacteria; phylum Actinomycetota; class Acidimicrobiia; order Acidimicrobiales; family Ilumatobacteraceae; genus Ilumatobacter. The sequence goes on from JAUHYJ010000337.1 coordinate 1,460, forward strand.
CCGCGCTCGACGACGCATCGACCGTGGCGTTCGGTCGTCCGGCGAGGCACTTCGGCGAGGGCGGGTCGATCCCGTTCATGGGCATGCTCGGCGCCGAGTTCCCCGATGCCCAGTTCGTGATCACCGGGGTGCTACTGCCCGACGCCAACGCGCACGGTCCGAACGAGTACCTCCACCTGCCGACGGCGCGCCGGCTGACCGAGGCCGTCGCCCACCTGCTCGACGCCCACGCCCGCCGCTGATGCGAGCGCCGCCGACGATGCCACTGGCGCGCTGGCTCGGGCCCGTGCTCGCCATCGCGCTCGTGGTGACGGCCGGCTGCTCGGGCGGGGACGCGGCCGACGCCGGCACCACCGATACGTCGACGACCTCGGTCGACACGACGAGCACGACGACGACCACGACCGCGGTGCCGACCACCACGACGACCACGACGACGACCACGACCGCGGTGCCGACCACCACGACGAGCACGACCACGACCGCGGTGCCGACCACCACGAGCACCTCGACGACGACGACCACGACCACCACGACCACCACCACGACGACGACCACGACGACCACGACGGTGGTGCCGGTGCCGGTGATCGACCCGATCGATCCGTCGACCGTGCCGACCGACACCGAGGTCGAGATCGGCCGATCGCTCGCCGGCACACCGATCACGGTCGTCCGTCGGGGCGACCCGAACGGCGTGCGTGTCCTCGTCATCGGTGTGATCCACGGCAACGAAGACGCCGGCGTCGCCGTCGTCGACCGACTCCGCACCGAACCGGTGCCGGCCGGGGTCGAGCTGTGGCTCGTGCGGTCGATGAACCCGGACGGTCAGGCCGCCCGCGACCGCCAGAACGCCAATCAGGTCGACCTCAATCGGAACTTCCCGGTCGACTGGGACGTGCTCGCCGAACCGGGCAACTGGCAGTACGGCGGCGCCGGGCCGGCGAGTGAACCCGAGACGCAGGCGTTGGTGGCGCTCGGCGCCGGCGTCCGGCCGAACCTCGTGTTCTGGTACCACCAGGACTTGTACCGCCTGGCGCCGGCACCCGGTCGCCGGGGCGAGATGCGCGCTCGCTACGCCGAGATCACCGGGCTGCCGATCGTCGACATCACCGGTGGCACCTACACCGGCACCGCCGCCGACTGGGCCCGCACCGTGATTCCCGACGACGGCGAGACGATCACCGTCGAGCTCGGCGAGACCCTGCCCGACGCCGAGGTGCCCCTCCATGTCGCCGGCGTCTTCGCGCTCGCCACGGAGTTCTGGTGACCGGGCGGCGTCAGCGGTCGAACCAGTCGCCGCTCGGGATCGGGGTGAGCTCGAGGCCCTGCCCGTATGCATACGCCCACGCCGTGGTGCCACGCCCGGTCACGACCGTCACCCGGCGGTACAGCCCGTCGACGGTGTCCTCTTCCTCGTCGAGCACGGCGAGCGCCTCGGCGAGTGTCTCGATCCGCAACCGGTACGTCCGCCCGACGATCGTGCCCCCGACCCCGAAGACCGCGGCGGGATAGTCGAGACCCGTGTCGAACAGCCGGCCGGCGACGGTGTCGTCGACGCCGGTGTCGGCCGCGAACGGCTCGAGCATCGACCACCGCACGTCACCGGGTCGCAGGGTGCCGTAGACGAAGAGGGCGTCGAGGGGCGGCTCGGGCATCGGGTCAGGCATCGGGTCGCAGGGTGCCGTTGACGATGAGGGCGTCGACGCGTCAGGCATCGGTGTCGGAGGCGTCCGCCTCCTGCGACGCCTGCGTTGCCTCGACCGCCTCGTCCAGCTCCTGCTGGAGCGACGGCGACGCCAGCCCGATGACCGTGCCCTGTGTCGGCACGGGGTCGTTGCGGCAGACGAAGCCGAGTTGGCCCTCGAACACACGGGCGAGCGGGATGAACTGGCCTCCCTCGCTCGCGGCGGCCAGCGATTCGCTCGCCGGCGCGGACCGCATCCGCCACCCCTGTCGGCTGCGCTCGTCGATGGTCGCGTAGTCGAGCCCGTCGATGCCGATGATCCGACCGAGCAGGTCTTCGGGCAGGTCGCCGTGGCGGGGCTTGGTCGTCGGCTTGAGCTGGAACGTCTCGCGACGGCCGAAGACGCGTGCGAAGCGACTCGTCGCCAACGCGTTGACCTCGTCGTTCGAGGTCAACGCGAGAATCCGGCCGATGCCGCGCAGGTCGAGCTCGTGGGTCGCCTCCTCGGTCAACACGCTGAGGCGTCGGGCAGGCAACCCGAGCGCCACCGAGCGGGTGACGTTGTAGGGGTCGGTGTCGACGAGCATGGTCGTCACCTCGAGGTCGGTCAGCGCCTTCGCGAACCCGCGAGCGCTCGAGTGGGCACCGACGATGAGCACCCCGTTGGCTCGTGCCTCGGCGAGGCCGAGCTTGCGAGCGAGCGGCCCGGCGAAGAAGCCGTAGATGACGATCGTGCCGATGATGACGAGGAACACGATCGGCACGATGAGATCGGCGCCGCGCACCCCTTCCTCCTCGAGCCGCAGCGCGAAGATCGCCGACACCGCGGCCGCGACGATGCCGCGTGGCGCCATCGCCATGAGGAAGACCCGTTCGCGCCATGACAGGCCCGTCCGGACGGTCGACACGATGACCGTCGCAGGACGTGCGACGAACACCATCAGCGCCAGGAACACGAGCGACGGCACGGCGACGTCCTGGAGCTGGCTCGTCTCGATGCGGGCCGCGAGCAGGATGAACAGTGCCGAGATGAGCAGGGTGCGCAGGCTCTCGTTGAACTCGAGCAGCTGACGCACCGCAGCCGACTCGCGCCGAGCCAGCCAGATGCCCATCACGGTCACGGTCAACAGGCCGGCTTCCTCCTGCACCTCGTTGCTGATGACGAACCCGACGACGACGACGGCGAGCGCGATCGGGTTGCCCAGGTGATCGGGGATGAGGAACCGCCGCATGCCGTGGTCGAGCAGGTAGGCGAGGACGAAGCCGATGCCCATGCCGGCGAGCAGGGTCAGCCCGATCACACCGAGCACCGACAGCAGTGCCTCGCCCGTGGTGTCGGCGAGCGCCGCCTCGAACGCGATCAGCGACGCCGTCGCGCCGATCGGGTCGATCAGGATCCCCTCGGCGCGCAGCATCGGCCCGGTGCGGCCGCTCGGTCGCACGAACCGCAGCAGCGGGCCGACCACGGTCGGGCCGGTGACGATGAGCACGGCCGCCAGCACGGCCGCGGCGCCGAGGCTCATGTCGAACAGCTGCTGGGCGCCCCACACGCCGACGAGGAACGTGAGCAGCGCACCGATCGAGATGAGGCGCCGCACCACGGTGCCCGAGGCCCGGAGCTCACGCGGGGGCAGGTCGAGCCCACCCTCGAACAGGATCAGCGCGACCGACAGCGACACGATCGGGAACAGGGTGCCCCCGAGGAATTCGTCGG
>JAUHYJ010000338.1 GCA_030425785.1 Acidimicrobiia bacterium
CGAGGTCCGGCCGTCGTCGTTCGGCAGCCAGGTGCCGGTGCGCTCCGCGTGGGCACGCGCCGCCGGGGTCATCAGGTCGAGATCGCCGGCTCGGGCCTGCGTCGACGACACGCCCGTCGCCTGCGGGACCTCGAGCACCAGGTGGTCGGGGACGTCGATGCCGTCACGCGGCACGATGGCGACGGGCGGGAGCGCCGACACGGCCGCGTCCCGGGCGACCGGATCGTCGCCGTACCAGCCGGGGTCCTGGATCTGCTGCCACTTGTCGGCGCCGAGCACGAGCAGGTCGAACCCGGCCGCCACGTCGACGAGCAGTTGGTGATGGGTGACGCGCACGTCGAGCGCGTCGTGGTGGGCCACCGACGCGTGCACGATCGCGACGCGCTCGTCGAAGGGCGGGTGTTCGACGTGCTCTTTCGCGAGCGCCGTCCGGCTGATGCTCAGCACGACGCGGTCGAGCGCGTGGGCGGCGAGGGCCGCCTCGGCGATCGCGAGGTGCGCCACCGTCGGCGGGTTGAACGAGCCGGGGTAGACGCCGACACGGGCCATGGCGATCGGTCAGCCGCTGCCGTAGTCGACCGTCAGCCACCGCTCCGGCGTGAGTCGAGCGGTGACCGAGGTGTCGGTCGGCGGGTTGGCGGCCGCGTACTGGGCACCGATCTCGGGGCCGAGGTAGCGCGTCGCCATCGCGAGCAGATCGTCGCCGTCCTGGCGGGGCTCGACCGTGACCGGTCCCTCGACCGAGACGTAGCGATAGGGCGGGCGCTCGTCCTGGACGGTGAGCGTGGCGCGGCCGTGACGACGGAGCAGTGCGGCCTTGGCCGAGTTGCCGTCCATGAACAGCACGACCTGGGCGCCGTCGTACTGGTACCAGATCGGCACGGCGAGCGGCCCCTTGCCGTCGCGCTCGATCGCGAGCACGCCAACGTGCAGATCGGCGAGGAAGGCCTCGCGTTGTTCGACGGTCATGTCGGTGTCGGCCATGGACGCAGCCTCGCGTGTCGCCGAGCCGGTCGCCGAGCCGGCGACACGGCGGCGGGAGGGTGCACGGGCGGGCACCGGGGTCGTGGCGTCGCGTGCCTACGGTGGCGACGTGATCCGTCCGCGCACCATCGCTGCCACGAGCATCGTCGCGCTCGCAGCGCTGGCGTATCCGGCGGTCGCTCCCGCAGAGCTCGACAGCCTGCCGATGTCGAACTACCCGATGTTCGCGCACCCGCGAGGCGAGGTCACCCGCTTCGACGTCGTCGTGGTGCTCGACGACGCCGGGCAGGAACAACCGCTCGACCTGCGCGTCATCGGGGGGACGGACCAGCCGATCCAGGCCGCCGAGACGGTGCAGCAGGCGATTCGTCGTGGCGAGGCCGACGAGCTGTGCGAGGAGATCGCGGATCGACTCGACTCGACGGGTCGGGTCCAGGTCGTGACGGTCGCGTACGACGCCGTCGGTTGGTACGAGGGAGACCGCACGCCGGTCCGGCGCGACGTCCGGGCCGAGTGCGATGCGGGTGGGGGAACGTGACGGCGCTGGCGGCGCGATGGTTCGGACCCGTTCCGGCTCGGCGCCTGGTGATCGTCCGAATGCTGACGTTCGGCTACGCGCTCGGGTGGCTCGTCGTGCGCTCGCGCTATCTGTACGACGTGAGCCGGCTGCCCGCCAGACGCTGGGACCCGGTCGGCGTCCTCGACGCGCTCGCGGCACCACCGGCCGATGGGCTGGTGCTGGTGATCTGGCTCGTCTCGGTCGCCGCGTGTGCAGCGGTCGTCGTCGGCCGCGCGACGCAGGTCGCGGCACCGGCCGGCGCCGCCGGGCTGTTGCTGCTCGTCACCTACACGAGCTCGTTCGGGCAGGTGTTCCACACCGAGCACCTCCTCGCGCTCCATCTCGTCGTGCTCGCCGTCGCCGCCGTCGTCGAGCCGGTACGGGGCGAGTTCGTACGCGGTTGGCCGCTCGAGCTGATGATGTGTGTGGTCGTCGTCGTGTACGTCGTCGCCGGCGTGGCGAAGTTGCGTTGGAGCGGCGCTGATTGGGTCACCGGCGACGTCCTTCGGAACTGGATCGCCGTCGACAACCTGCGCAAGGAGCTGTTCGGCGACATCTACTCGCCGCTCGGTGGATGGCTGGCGACGGTGCCGTGGGTGTGGGGTCCGATCGCCGTCGCCACGCTCGCGGTCGAGCTCGGGTCGCCGGTCGCGCTGCGGCGCGGACGCGTCCGACTGCTCTGGATCGCGGTCGCCTGGGGCTTTCACGTCGGCGTGTTCGTGCTCATGGCGATCTCGTTCCCGTACCAGCTGTTCGGCGTGGCGTACCTCGCGTTCCTGCCGGTCGAGCGCATCGGGGCCGTCTGGCCACGTCGCCGCGGCGGCGCGGTGGCCCGTCAGGCTGCCGCGCACTGATCGGCGGAAATTCGCGGGCGAGCTGTCGATCTGGGCCGTCGAGCGTCGTCATCACTGTGTACCAACCAACTCCGACACACGAGGAGCACTCCCATGAGCAACGAACACGTCGACCGACTCGCCGCCGTCTATCAGCACACCGGCACGGTGATCGGGAAGGTCACCGACGCCGATCTCGATCGTCCGACACCCTGCACCGACTGGAACGTGCGCGAGCTGTTGAACCACACGATCGGTGTGGTGTTCGGCATCGCCGCAGGCGTCGCGGGCCGGCCCGCACCCGACGGCGAGGCGCCCGACGTCACCGCGGCGGGCGCCGCCGCGGCGTCGTTCGAGCAGGCCACCGAGGCCTCGCTCGCCGCATGGAGCGCGGACGGGATCTTCGACGGCACCGTGAACTTCGGCGCCGGCGACATGCCGGCGGCGGTCGGCATCGGCATCAACACGCTCGACACGCTGACCCACGCCTGGGATCTGTCGGAGGCGCTGGGCCTCGATCGGTCGATCGACGCCGAGTTGGCCGAGGCGGCCCTCGCGGCGGCGACGATGACGGTGTCGGACGACGTCCGGCCGGGCCGCTTCGCGCCGGCGGTCGACGTCGCCGACGATGCGCCGGCCCACGACCGGCTCGCCGCGTTCCTCGGGCGTCGGCCGTCGTGAACCCGACGATGACCTGACGCGTCAGCGGGCGGGCGAGCGCGACGTGAGGCGGGCCATGATGTGGGCGTCGACGTGGCGTCCCCTGCCGAAGCCGTAGGAGGCCATCGTGCCCTCGATCTCGAAGCCGAGGTGCTCGTACAGACGGATCGCCCGGGTGTTCGGCGTGAAGACGATCAGCTCGAGCCGCTCGATCGCCATCCACTGCTCGGCCATCTCGATGACCGTCCGGATGAGCATGCCGGCCGCGCCGCGCCCCTGGTGATCGGGGTGCGTGGCGACCAGGTCGATGTGGGCGACGTGCTGGTGACGTGGCGCGCCGGGGTGGGTGACGAGCACGAGCAGCCCGATCACACGATCGCTGCGGTCGACCGCCACGAGCACGCGTTGGTGGTCGTTCGGCCGCAGCTCGTCCCACGCCGCGTCGATCGTCGAGTGCGGGATGCGCATCGTGCCGTCGAGGAGGTGCGGGCTGTCGAGGATCGCGTGCAGCTGTGGGGCGTCGTCGGCGACGGCGGCCCGCACACGCAGGTCGGTCGTGGCGTCAGCCGCTCCGGTCGCAACGGGCTCGGCAATCGGCGGGTGCAGGGTCGTGATCATGTCGGTCTCCTTCGTCGTGTGCTGGTGTGTCGAGGACGTGGCCCTCGCCCTGTTGGCGTGAGATCGACCCTCACGACGTGAGAATCGGACGGTTCAGCGCGGCGACCGGTGTCAGGATGTGACGATGAGTGCGCTCGACGAGGTGATCCGACAGCACGAGTTCATCGAGGCGTGGCTCGCCGGCACGGCCCCACGGGGCGGCCCGGGGTGGCGTGCGTTCGAGGAATCGCTCGACGATCGGTTCGTCATCGTGTCACCGTCGGGCGTCGTGCAGCCGAAGAGCGAACTCGTCGAGGGCTTCGAGGGTGCGTACGGCGCGGTGCCGGGTGTGCAGATCGAGATCCGCAACGGCGTCAGCGTGTACGCCACCGACGAGATCGAGGTGGTCCGCTACGAGGAGTGGCAGCTGCATGCCGAGCTCGGCAACCAGCGGGTGTCGACGGCGGTCTTCGTGGCCGAGCCGTCGGCGCCGCTCGGCTGGGCGTGGCTTACGCTCCACGAGTCGCCGCTGTCCGCGTGAGCGCCGCAGCCCCGTCCGGGGTCACGCCGGGGTCAGCTCGGCGGCGATGTCGCGCATCATCGTCGCCCGCTCGACCGGCCCGTGGTCGGTCGCCGAACCCGACAGGTTGACCGCGGCGAACCTGCCGCTGCCGAGCAGCTCCTGGCCGAGCTCGATCGCGGCCTCGATGCCGGCCCGTCGTGGGTCGTCGGCGCCGAGCACCCGGCCGACGAGCCCGTCGGGCAGCACGAGACCCGGGAATCGCTCGAGGACACGCGCCGACGGGGCGTCGGTGATGACGGGGACCGGGGCGACGAGCTCGAGTTCGACGCCTGCCTCGGTGGCGCGGTCGGCGAACGCGATCAGGGCGCCGGGCGATCCGGCGTGGTTGAGGACGGCGAGGTCGGCGCCGGCTCTCTGTTTCGACGCCAGCCTCGCCGGCCGGTCGTCGATCGGCGGTGCGATCGGGCTCTCGCCGACGCACACTCGACCGCCGGCGGCGCGGACGGCGGCCGCGAGGCGGGTGCCGTCGAGCGAGAACGTGGCGTCGGCGTCGGGCCCCATCCGCACCGCCGGGTGGTCGCCGAGGCGCCGCTGCTCGCCGGTGCGCAGCCAGTCCCAGAGCTCCACGCCGCCGTCGTTGGTGGCGAGGTAGAGCCGGCCGCCATCGCGGGCGAAGCGCAGGTCGCGC
>JAUHYJ010000339.1 GCA_030425785.1 Acidimicrobiia bacterium
AGGACGACCCACGCGCCGGACCACCAGGGCGAGTGCGCCGTGAAGGAGGCAGCGACGGCGAGCACGATGCCGGCCGCGACCGCGGCGCTGTCGAGCGGCGAGCGCCGCTGGAGTGTGAGGGCGAGCCCGGTCGCCGCTGCGACGGTCACCATGGCGGCGGTCACGATCTCCTCGGTCTGCCACCCGAGCGCTGCCGTCGCCGCCGTGCCGGTCAGCACCGTCGCGGCCGCAGCGGCATGTGCGGAGATGTGGTCCCGGTGGACGACGCCCGCGGCCGCCAACCCGGCGGTGGCGATCACCCAGCCCGCCCACGCGTGTGTCCCTGACGCAAGACCGTCGAACGCTGCGTCGAGCGCGAGGAGGCCGGGAACGGCAACCGCGGCGACGTGCAGGGCGACCGATCGGCGATCGGTGAGCGTGATCGCCGTGCCGACGGCGACAGCGCCGACCAGCCCGGCCGTGAGCTCGCCCGTCTCGGCGAAGACGGCGGCGACGAGCGCGCCGGCGAGCGTGACGACGCCCATCTCGACCCAGCCCGACACGTTCGACTCGGCGGCACGCCGCGCTCGTGTCAGGACGACCAGCCCGAGCACCGCCGCAGCGCCGATGATCCCGAGCCACCATCGCCACGAGCCGACGTCGTCGCTGAGCTGCTCCATCTCGACGAGTGCCCAGATCGCCGGGACGCCGATCGCCACGGGATGCAGGCGGCGGCTGGCGAACGCAGCTGCGGCGACGACCGCCACGGCGACGGTTGAGGTCGCAGCCGGGTCGATCCCGAAGGAGATCACGCCGGCGAGCGACAGCGATGCGACGGCGGCGACGCCGAGGTCGACGAGGCGATCGTCGGCTCGCCACCACCGCGTCGTCACGACGGCCATGGCGAACGCCGTGAACGCGACCGGTGCGGCCCAGGCGAACTCGAGCGCGCTGTCGAGGGCGACCTCCGCCACGACGATCGGCGCGAGCAGCGTCACGCCGGCGGCGACACCCGCGACGAGATCGAGCGTCTCGGTGATCGGCACGAGCCAGCGATCGCTCGGCGCGGCCCAACGCGCCAGCTCCCCGGCGAGGATCGCGAGCGCTGGCACGCACAGCCAGGCGACGACCGAACCGTCGATCGCGGCGAGCCCGGTCACGATCCCGACGACCGGTGCCAGGGCGCCCACCGTGACGAGCACGCTGGCCTGGCGGCGGCGCCCGACGACCACGAGGACGAGGGCGGCGAGCACTCCGACGACCGGGCCCGACCAGCCCAGCCGCTCGCCGACGAGCCCGGCGCGCTCGAGGGTGCCGTGGCCGATGCCGGCCTCGGCGAGTCCGGTCAACACCGGCGACGACACCGCCAGCACGGCGAGACCGGCCGCGCGGCGGTCGGCACCGAGTGCGAGCAGGCCGACGGCGGCGAGCGCAGCGACCAGGCCGCCGGTCGTGCCGCTGAGCTCGCCGAGCCCGGTTGCCGCCAACGCGATCGCCCCGACCTGAGCGGCCCGGAACAGCGACGGCGACCAGCGGTCGGCCTGCCACATCGTCGCGGCGAGCGCGAGGGTGCCGCCTGCGACGAGGCACCCGGGCCAGGTGACGCCGAACAGCGACAGCGTCGCGACGCCGACGGTCGCGGTGAGCAACGTCCCGACGTGGGCGACGATGTTCGCCGTCGTCGGAGCGACCCGTCGCACGCGTTCTGATGCGAGCACCAACACGCCGGTCCCGACGACGAGACCGAGGACCCGGAACGATCGCCCGATCGCATCCCAGTTCGCGACGACGACCGAGCTCGCGGCGAGCAGGACGAGGGCGCCACCCAGCAGGGCGATCCAGGTCGCCGCGGGCACACCCGATCGGGTGCGGCCGTCGCGCTCGGGTCCCGCCGGCGGGGGAGACGGCGGCGTCGGTGATGCGGATGGGGCCGCCGGGGGCGGCAGGAGGTCGGGTGCGTCCCACGTCATGTCTCCATGGTCTGCCCGCGGCCGCGATCACGCCATCGGTCGAATCCCCTAGGGGGTCCTGGGGGTCAGTCGAGACCGTGTTCGACGGCGTAGCGCACCAGATCGCTGCGGCGGCTCAGGTGCAGCTTGCCGAGGATGTTGCGGACGTGGTTCTCCGCCGTCTTGGGGGAGATCTCGAGGGCCACGCCGATCTCCTTGTACGTCTTCCCACGGGCGACGTACTGGAGCACCTCGCGTTCACGGTCGGTGAGCGGATTGGTGTCGGCGGCCTTCGCCAGACGGCGGAACTCACCCAGCACGAGGGCGGCGAGCGAGGGTGAGAACACCGGTTCGCCCGCGGCGGCCGCGTGCAGCGCGGCGCGGAGCTCGTCGACCGGTGTCGTCTTGACCAGGTAGCCGGCGGCGCCGGCGGCGACCGCGTCGAGCAGGTCGCGCTCGGCCTCGCTGGCCGTCAGGATCACGATCGGGCAGACGGTCGCACACCGCTCGACGACCGCCAGCCCGCCGCCCCGCGGCATGTGCAGGTCGCAGATCACCAGATCGGGTTCGCGTGCCGTGATCACGTCGATGGCGCCCTCAGCGTCGTCGGCCTCACCGACGACGTCGAAGTCGGCGCCGAGCTCGATCCGCAGGCCGGATCGCACCAGCTCGTGGTCGTCGGCGATCACGGTGCGGATCGGAGTCGTCACGTCACCGATCCTGGCACGCCGACGGTCGGGTGTCGCGGGTCATGACGCGTCGTCACGGCTCCAGATGCAGACCTCGGTGCCGCTCCCGATGTCGGACGTGATCTCGACCCGCCCACCGATCGACGCGACGCGCGCCAGCATCGACTCGTCGATGCCGTGCGTGGTGCGAGGGGTCGCCGGGTCGAAGCCCATGCCGTCGTCGTTGACGGTGGCGAACACGTGCCCGTCGTCGTCGGTCTCGACGAACACGACCACCCGGTTCGCGACCGCGTGTTCCAGTGCGTTGGCCACCGCCTCGCCGATCGCCCTCGCCAGCAGTTCCTGGTGGCGGTCCGGGAGCCGGCAGCCGTCGTCGAGCACGTTGACCGTCACCGGGGTGTCGGATCCGTTCCGGACCCGCTCGACCTCGGCCCGCACCCGACCCTCGAGGTCGACGACGCGACGGCCGGCCGTGCCGAACAGGAACGCCCGCAGGTCCTGGTCGGCCTGGCGCGCGGCGGCCGCGAGGTCGGGGTCGTGCTCGCGTGACCGGCGGTCGACCAGCGCCAGCGTCTGGAGCACGGTGTCGTGCAGCACGCGGGCGACCTCGTCGCGCGCCCGGCGGTCGGCGATCTCGCCTTCGGCCCGCTTGAGCAGTCGGGCCTGCCATCCGAACACGCCGCCGAGGATCGCGAAGAAGATGCTGGTCGCCACGATCGACACGATCTGCGGGGTGCCCCAGTCGTCGTAGTCGTTCAGGAGTGCACCACCGAGTTCGGCGGGCCCGATCAGCGTCCCGAGCAGGGCGGCGATCACCGGCCCGTACGCGACGCCGGCCGTCGCCATCGAGATGAGCGGCCACTGCGTCGCGATGCTCTGGGAGGTCGCGAACACGTGCCCCGGTTCGAACACCCACCCGTCGACGATGCTGAGCGCACAGGCGAGGCCGACCTCGGCGAGCACGAACGGGAGCGACAGCAGCCGCTCGGGGTCGGCGCGGACGAGCCAGGTCGACAGCGCGGTGAGACCGAACGTGGCACCGACCGCGATCCACCCGACCAGTGGTGCGCGGACCTTGACCGGGTCGCTGAACAGCAGGATCCCGGCCATCCACGCCCACGCGAGCCAGCGGCCGACGACCAGCGCCTTCAGGATCGTGAGCCCGGTCGGGAACAGCGCCGGTCGGGGCGTCAGGGCGGGGAACCGGTCCACGTCCGACAGTCTGGCCGATGCCCACCGCACCGAACCGGCCCGCATCCCGGCGAGGGGTCGACGGCGTACACATGTTCGGTCGAAGTGCTACGCTCGACGTGATGCCCCTGCTCGTCGACCTGCCCGTCGAGGGCCCCGCCTCAGCTCGGTAGCCTGCGACCACGATGCCCCCTCGAACCACCAAGAAGCCGACCGGCCCCGTCATCGAGGTGCGCGGCGCCCGCGAACACAACCTCAAGAACGTCAACGTCGAACTGCCTCGCGATCAGTTGGTCGTGTTCACCGGCCTGTCCGGGTCGGGCAAGTCGAGCCTCGCCTTCGACACGATCTACGCCGAGGGCCAGCGCCGCTACGTCGAGTCGCTCAGCGCCTACGCGCGCCAGTTCCTCGGTCAGATGGACAAGCCCGACGTCGACGTCATCGAAGGTCTCTCGCCGGCGATCTCGATCGACCAGAAGTCCGCGAGTCGCAACCCTCGCTCGACCGTCGGCACCATCACCGAGGTCTACGACTACCTCCGCCTGCTGTATGCCCGCGTCGGGGTGCAGCACTGCCCGAAGGACGGCACGCTGCTGCAACGCCAGACCCCGCAGCAGATCGTCGACCGCATCCTCGAGCTCGACGAGGGCACGCGCTTCCAGGTGCTCGCTCCGGTGGTCCGCGGCCGCAAGGGCGAGTACGACACCCTGCTCGCCGACCTGTCGGGGCAGGGCTACGTCCGTGCCCGGATCGACGGCGAGACCGTCGTGATCGACGAGTTCCTCGAGCGCGACGAGCGGCTCGCGCGGTACGAGCAGCACAAGATCGAGATCGTCGTCGACCGCCTCGTGCTCCGCGAGGGGATCGAACGTCGCCTGACCGACTCGCTCGAGACTGCGCTCCAGCTCGCCGACGGCGTGGCCGAGGTCGAGCTGGTGCCGCGCGAGGGCGAGGAACAGCCGGAGACACTCACGTTCAGCCAGCACCTTGCGTGTCCGGCGTGCGGCACGAGCTACGAGGAG
>JAUHYJ010000340.1 GCA_030425785.1 Acidimicrobiia bacterium
GAACCAGCACTTCTGTGAGGTGTTCTTCACCGACGTGCGGGTCCCGGTCGCCAACCTCGTCGGCGTCGAGGGCAACGCGTTCAAGCAGACGATGCGCCAGCTCGAGCACGAGCGCGGCGGCATCGACCGCCTCGTGTCGAACCGAGCGCTCTACGAGCTGGCGCTCGAGCGTGCCGACACCTCCGACCCACGGGTCCGCCAGGAGATCGGGCGCCTCGAGGCCGAATACCGGATCGGGCGCATCCTCGTCACGCGCGAGGTGCTCGGCCAGGCACCGAAGGGGTTCTCGGCCGCGACCAAGTGCTTCTGCACCGAGCACGAGGTCCGCGTCGCCGAGTTCGTGGCACGTGTCTACGGCGCCGAGGCGACGGTCTGGAACGACGTCGTCCACGGGCTGCTGTACGCGCCCGGCTACACGATCATGGGCGGCACCTCGAACATCATGCGCAACATCCTCGGCGAGCGCGTGCTCGGCCTGCCGCGCGAACCCCGCGCCTGACGGCGCGCCGTTTGGCGCCACCGTGATCGGGGAAGTCGGGACCCATGATCGAGAACTGGCTGACGACGTCGTGGACCGAGACCTGGCTGGTGGTGGTCTCCGCGACGGCGATCCTGCTGGCCGTGATCGCCGCCATCCGCGTCGTGGGGCTGCGCTCGTTGTCCAAGATGTCGAGCTTCGACTTCACGGTGACCGTCGCGATCGGCTCGATCGTGGCCGGTACCGCATCGACACCCAGTTCGCTCCCGAACGGCGCGCTCGCGGTGGCCGCGCTCCTCGGCATCCAGGCACTCATCTCGTGGCGACGCCAGCAGGGGCACCTCGACCGGGTCGTCGACAACGAGCCGCTGCTCCTGATGCGCGACGGGCAGTTCCTCCACGACGCACTGCGGCGGAGCCGCGTGACCGAGCGCGACGTCGTCGCCAAGCTCCGCGAGGCGAACGTGCTGCAGCTCAGCGCCGTGCGCGCGGTCGTGCTCGAGGCCACCGGGGACATCAGCGTGCTGCACGGTGATCAGCCGATCGACGACGTCGTGCTCGACGACGTGCGGATCGTCTGACCGGTCCGCCCGATCCGACCCCACATGTCCCCGCTGCGTAGCGTCGGCGCATGGCCGACCTGATCGAGCTCTCGTCCCGCATCATCGACGACGGCGTCGCCGACGAGCCCGTCAACCGAGTCACCGAGGAGCTGAGCGAACTCGGCGACGACCTCGCGATCGTCGAGAGCTTCAGCCATTCGGTCGTGCTCCGCACGGACGAGGGCGCCGTCGCCTTCGATGCGTCGGGCAAGAAGTCGGGCATCGCCGTGACCGAGGCGATCGCCGGGTGGTCGAAACTGCCGGTGACGCACCTCGTCTACACGCACGGTCACATCGACCACGTGGGCGGCAGCGGTGCGTTCGCGGAGCGCTGGGGCGCACCGACCGTCGTCGGTCACGAGAACGTGGCACCGCGCTTCGACCGCTACGAGTACACGAACGACTGGAACGTCGACATCAACCGTCGACAGTTCGGCGGCATCCGGCAGGACTTCGGCATGATGGCGCCGAGCACCGACTCGGCGACGTCGGCGATGTGGCGTCACTTCCTGCCGTCGAATGCGCTCCGCCCCGACGTCGAGGTGGGCGACCACCACACGCTCGTTCTCGGCGGTGAGACGATCGAACTGCACCACGCCCGTGGCGAGACCGACGACCACCTGTGGGCGTGGCTGCCCGCCCGCCGGGCGATCATGGCGGGCGACTTCCTGATCTGGAACTTCCCGAACGCCGGCAACCCGCAGAAGGTCCAACGCTTCCCCATCGAGTGGGCGGCGGCGATGCGGGCGATGGCGGCGATGGACCCCGAGCTGATCGTGCCGGCGCACGGCCTGCCGATCGCCGGGGTCGACCGCATCCGCACCGTGCTCCACACGATCGCCGACACCCTCGACACGCTCGTCGCCCAGGTCGTCGAGATGATGAACGGCGGCGCCAAGCTCGACGAGATCGTCCACACGGTGCGAGTGCCCGATGCGACGCTGGCGCTCCCCTACCTGCGCCCGTTGTAGGACGAGCCGGAGTTCGTGGTCCGGAATGTGTGGCGCCAGTTCGGCGGATGGTGGGACGGCGCCGCGAGCCGCTTGAAGCCCGCGCCCGACGCCGAGGTCGGTGCGGTCGTCGCCGAGCTGGCCGGCGGGACCGCCCCGCTGCTCGACCGGGCTCAGGCCGAGGCCGACGCCGGCAACCTCCGCCTGGCATGCCACCTCGTCGATCTCGCCGGCTGGGCCGCGCCCGACGACCCCGACGTGCACGAACGACGCTCGGCGATCTACCTACAGCGCCGCAGCCACGAGATGTCGCTGATGTCGAAGGGCATCTTCGCGGCCGCTGCCCGCGAGTCCGACGCCGTCGTCGAGCGGCAGCGCCCGTCGAACGACTAGAGATCCGCGGTCCACCGGTTGGCGTCCGGCGAGACTGGACGAGTGGTCGACGACATCATCCGAGCGCTCCCGAGTGAACTCGTCATCGCGGCGATCGGCGCCCTCGTCGTCGAAGTCGGCCGAATCGGCTTCGCCCGCCTCCGGGGGTGGCGAACTCGTCGACGAGATCAGCGTCGCATCGCAGAACTCGACGAGGTCTTCGATGCCAGTCGATTCTCGTTCGGTCGGCTCGGCACGAGCATGTACGTCGCCGATTATCAACCGAACGGCTACGACCCCCACCTGTTGACCACCCGATCGGTCGGCCCGCTGGGGGTCGAGCAGGATCTGCTCGGGCCCGACTACCAGCGGTTCCGATCCGAGTGGGAATCTGCGCACGACGCAGGCCGCATCTTCAACGGCGAGGTGCTCGCGCTCGCTGCGTTCTCGATCGTGCGCACCCCGGATGCGGAACGCCCCGGCCTCGCCCTCGATTTCGCCTCGACCGACTACATCACGCAGCGCTCGATCACGTCGTGCTACCGCGGCCTCCCCGACGCCGAACGAGCGCTCCGAGCTCGTCGCGTGCTCGGCGAGCAGGGCCCGGCCGGGGCCTACAGCTGTACCTTCGGCGCCTCGATCGCGGTCGTCACGGCCGACGATCAGCTCGTGTGGCTGAAGCGGAGTGCGAACAACGCCGTGAATCCAGGCCGCTACTCGTGCACCATCGCCGAGGGCATGAACCGCGACGACCTCCTCAGCTCGAGGCCGAATCCCTATCTGACGGCAGCGCGCGGGATTTCCGAAGAGCTCGGGGTGACGCTCACGGACCGCGACCGCGAGGCCGTGACGCTGACCGCGCTCGCCCTCAACCTCGACTTCTGGGAATGGGACGCCATCGGCTACCTCCACCTTGCGAACGTGGCCGCGGGCCGATACACGCGATCGACGATCTCCGACTACTTCACGACCGCGCGGGCAAAGGACAAGTGGGAGACATCCAGCCCGGCCTTCACGCCGTTCGAACCCGAAGCGGTCGCCGGCTTCATCGCCGGGCACGACGTCATCAACTACGGAATCGTGTCGGCCGTGTTCGCATTGCTGTCAGACGGCCGCTTCCGACGCGGGGACGTCCTCGATGCCTTCGACGCAGCGATGTCGTAGCGCTGCAACTGCCGGCGAGCTTGGTCATCGTCACCGGTTCGTCACGTTGAGCAGGGAACCGGCGCGCCGGTGTGCGCCGTCGAACCGACATGAAGCGCAGCAACGTGAACAAGAAGCTGGCGGCCCTGGTCGCCATGGGGGTGCTCGTCACTGCTTGCAGTGGGGACGATGACGACGCCGCGAGCGAACCGGCGTCCGAGGAGGGCTTGTTCGACGAACAGTCCGCCGAGGAACCGGCCTCCGCCGACGCCGAGAGCGACCTCGCCCCCACCGACGAACCGGCCGACGACATGGCCGACGAACCGGCATCGGCACCTGCGGAGGAACCGGCCGACGACGGCGGCGACGCCGACGAGTCGTTCGCGACCGAGGAGCCGGCGTCGGACATGGCCGACGACATGGCCGAGGAGTCGACCGAGGTGGCCGACCGCTCGGGGGATGCGGAAGGGGGCCTGTTCGGCGCCGAGGAGGAGCCGCCGGACGCCGACCGACTCGAGGGCAACACGTTCGAGGACTACGGCTACCGCGACTTCGTGGCGGCGGCCGACGACCCGCTGTCGACCTTCGCCCTCGACGTCGACACGGGTTCGTACACCGTCATGCGGCGCTGGTTGGAGGAGGGCCAGCTGCCGCCGCGCGAGTCGGTCCGCCCGGAGGAGTACGTCAACGCGTTCGACTACGACTACGACGCGCCCCGCAACGGCTTGGAGATCAGCGTCGACGGCGGGCCGTCGCCGTTCGACGACGACAACCACCTGGTGCGGATCGGCGTACAGGGCGAGATCGTCGACGATCGGGACCGCGGCCCGGCGGCACTGACGTTCGTGATCGACACCTCGGGATCGATGGTCCGGGACGATCGGCTCGGTCTCGTGAAAGAGTCGCTCTCGATCCTCGTCGACGAGCTCGACGACGACGACACCGTCGCGATCGTCACCTACGACAACTCGTCGGGCGTGGTGCTCGACCCGACGGAGGTGCGCGACCGGGACCGCATCCTCGACGCGATCGACGACCTCAGGCCAGGCGGCTCGACCAACCTGGAAGCCGGTCTGCGGACGGGCTACGAGCTGGCGGACGAGGCGTACCAGCGTGACGGCATCAACCGCGTGGTGCTGGCGTCCGACGGCGTGGCCAACGTCGGTGTCACCGACCCGGACCAGCTCGCCGCGATGATCCGCGACGACGCCGACCGCGGCATCAACCTCGTCACCGTCGGGTTCGGCATGGGCAACTTCAACGACGTGACGATGGAGCAACTGG
>JAUHYJ010000341.1 GCA_030425785.1 Acidimicrobiia bacterium
ATGCGATCCGGCGCATCGACGCCATCCACAACCGCTGGTGGTTCGACTCGGTCCTGCGCGGCGAGTACCCGGCGGATCTGCTGGACGACGTCGGCGAGCTGGCCTCGGCGATCGAGCCGGGCGACCTCGCCGAGATCGCCCAGCCGCTCGACTGGATCGGCGTCAACTACTACTACGACATCCTCGTCCGCGGCATCGGGGCCGACGAGGACCAGGCGACGAACCGGATGCTCGCCTACCCGACCGTGACGGGTACGACCGAGAGCCCCGTGCGCCCCGAGCACACCGACATGGGCTGGCCGATCACCCCCGAGGGCTTCACCGAGCTCCTCGTCCGCCTGCACGACGACTACCCGAACCTGCCGCCGATCTACATCACCGAGAACGGCTGTGCGTTCGACGACCCGGTCGTCGACGGCCGCTGCGCCGATCCGCGCCGGATCGACTATCTCGACCGTCATCTGCGTGCCCTGCACGACGCGATGCAGCAGGGTGTCGACGTGCGCGGCTACTTCCAGTGGTCACTGCTCGACAACTTCGAGTGGGCGCTCGGCTACGACAAGCGATTCGGGATCGTCCACGTCGATTTCGACACCCTCGCGCGCACCCCGCGCGACTCGGCCAACTGGTACGCGGGGGTCATCGCGCGCAACGGCCTCCCTGCGGTCGAGCCACGCTGACACGCGCCCGCCCTTGACACCCGGGACGCGAGGCGGAAGCCTTCGCGGATGGGGGAATTCGCACCGCCCGGGCCCGGGCACTGGGCGCTCGACCGCTCACACTTCACCGGCGCGACGACGCCGATCGTCCAGGAGTTCATCACGGCGTCGATGGGCGCCGGCACCGGGCGTGTGTTCGCCGAGCTCGGCGCACCCGTGAAGGAGACCGCCGCCGCCTTCGTCAACGGATACATGTACACGCGGGTCGTGCCGCTGATCCGTGGCGACAAGCCGGCGACGAAGCTGCCACCGCTGCCAGTGCTCAAGCTCGTGGCGCGGGTGCACCCCGAGTTCCGCCGGCGGGCGCGAGCCGCCGGACGCACCCTCGCCGAGATGCCGTCGCTCGAGATCGCACGCCGCTGGCCCGACGAGCGGGCCGAGCTGATCGACGCCAACCGGTCGTTCCAGGCGGTCGATCTCGCGACGATCTCCGACGACGGGCTCGAGCGCCACGTCGGCGAGCTGCTCGATCACGTCCGGGCCAACTACGAGCGACACTTCTGGTTGCACGGCCACGACCTGGGCCCGCTCGCGCGCTTCGTCCACGCGTGCGAGGGTTGGGGCATCCCCGGCGCCGACGCCGTCGCCGCGCTCGCCGGAGCATCGCCCTCGACCACCGGCCACACGGGCGTGCTCGTGCGGCTACGAACACTCGTCGAGGCCGCCGACCGGCCCGTCGAATCACTCGACGACGTGCGCGCGCTCGGCGACGAAGCCCGCGAGCTGCTCGACAGTCACCTCGAACGCCACGGGCAGGTGCTCGCGACCGGCTACGACATCACCTCGTTCCGGCTCGCCGAGCTGCCCGGCGTCGTCCTCGACAGCATCCGCACCGCTCGACCCGCGCCCGCTCGGACCGGTGACGACGTCGCCGCCTTGCGCGACCGCGTCCCGGTCGGTGAGCGTGAACGCTTCGACGAGTACCTCGAACACGCTCGGACCGTGATGGACATGCGCGACGACAACGGCCCGTTGACCGCCGAATGGCCGACGGGTCTGCTGCGCGGCGCGCTCCTCGAGGTCGGCCGACGGCTGGCGGCACGCGGCGCCCTCGCCGAGCCCGACGATGCCCTCGACCTCACCGTCGCCGAAGCGCGGCGTGCGTTGAGCGGACCGATCCCCGATGCGTCCGAGATGACGGCCCGTCGGGCGGCGCGGGTCGCCCAGCTCCGTCTCGATCCGCCGGCGACCCTCGGCCCGGACGAACCCGAACCGCCTCTCGACGTGCTGCCCGGCGACCTCCCCGCACTCGTCGCCATGGTGAAGACGGCGATGCGTCACCTCGGAATGGACGGCGCGGTCGGCGTCGACGGCATGGTCGGCGTCGGCGTCGGCGTCGAGCCGTACGTGGGGAGGGCTCGCCGGGCGGAGTCGGCCGACGAGGCGATCGAGTCGCTCGAGCCCGGGGACGTCCTCGTCGTCCGGGCCACGTCGCCGGCGTTCAACGCCGTGCTCACCATCGCCGGCGCGGTGGTCACCGCGGACGGCGGCGCGATGTCGCATGCCGCCGTGCTCGCCCGCGAGCTCGGCATCCCGGCGGTGGTCGGCGCCCACGACGCGCTCGGCATCGCCGACGGAGCCCTGATCGAGGTCGACCCCCGATCCGGTCGCGTCCGGGTCGTCGAGACCGCCTGAGTCAGCCGACGCCGAGCAGGTCGACGACGAAGATGAGCGTCTCGTTCGGCGCGATCACGCCACCTGCGCCCTGCGCGCCGTATCCGAGGTCCGGCGGGATGTGGAGCGTGCGGCGACCGCCGACCTTCATCCCCTGCACACCCTCGTCCCAGCCCTTGATGACGTAGCCCTGACCGAGCGGGAACTGGAAGGGTTCCATCCGGTCCCACGATGCGTCGAACTGCTGACCGGTCGACCAGGACACGCCGACGTAGTGGACGCTGACGCCCTGACCGGCGACGGCTTCATCGCCCTCGCCGACGATGTCGTCGACGACCACCAACTCGGTGGGCGGAGCGGTGTCGGGAACGGTCACATCGGGCTTGCGCATGCGCCGCACTTTACCGAGGTCACCTCGACATGAGTGCGGCGGCGAGCCCATCCGGGTCGGCGACGCTCACCCACAGCGCGGAGTGGTCGCGGAACCCCATCACACGCGGGATCTTCTCGACGAAGCCGATGCACAACCCGCGCCGGTGGTCGGTCCCGAACGTGATGCCGTCGTCGGCGAGGCTCAGCCGCAACCCGACGGCGGTGTACCACCGGTGCGGCCCGCTGATCTCGACGTGGTCGACGTTGTCGACGGTCGTGTCGACCCGCACCCAGCCGTAGGTCGCGATCAGTCCGCCGTCATCGGTGATCGTCACGCCGTCGCTGCGCTTGACGCCGAGCGTGACGAACAGCGGCTTCCACCGGTCGTCGAAGCGATACGGGAAGAACCGATCGCTCATCGCGGGTTCACGCGGTCGCCCGCTCGATGATCGCTCGCAGCTCGGGCCAGGCGGCGGCGAACCCGGCGTGCAACTCGCGGCCCTCGACCTCGTCGAGGGTGTCCCAGGCGACGGCGTCGGTCTCGAAGTTGACCGAGGCGCCGAACTCGCGCGGGACCTCGACGACGAAGGTGGTGTACGCCCAGTCGTCCGAGGGTCCGAACACCGTGTGACCGAGGACCTCGACCACCTCGGGGATCGCGCCGACCTCTTCGGACGCGCCGCGGAGCGCACCGTCGAGCGGCGTCTCGCCGGCGTCGAGCGCGCCGCCGGCACACGACCACGTGCCGCCCTCGTGCGCGAACTGCGACCGCTTCTGCAACATCACCCGCGGCCCGTCGGGGAAGCGGACGACGAACACGACCCCCGCCGCGCCGTACACGCCCCAACGCACGTGCCCGTCCGAGCACTGCAGGAACCCGTCACCGGTCCGACGCATCAGAGCTCCCAGAGCTGGCGTGCGGCGGTGACGGTCGCACGACCGACCTCACCCGTGCTCGCCGGCTCGGGTCGGTACGCACCGCCGACGAGTGCGCTCAGCGTCGCCCCGGTGCTGTAGGTCAGCGCCTCGAGGTCGTAGCCGCCCTCGAGCACGACCAGCAGACGGCGCTGTGGGACGAGCGCCTGCAGCCGACGCGCCATGTCGGCGTAGTCGGCGCTCGTGAGGCCGATGCCGGCCAGCGGGTCGGCGCGATGGGCGTCGTACCCCGCCGAGATGATCAGCCAGGTCGGAGCGAAGCGCTCGATCAGCGGCACGATCACGTCGTCGAACGCCGCGCGATAGGTGTCGCCGGCGGTGCCGGCAGGGAACGGGAGGTTGACGTTCGAGCCGTAGCCGGCCCCGTCGCCGATCTCGCGGAGGTGCCCCGTGCCCGGGTACAGCGGCGACTCGTGCGTCGAGACGTACAGCACGCGTGGGTCGTCGTAGAAGATGTCCTGGGTGCCGTTGCCGTGGTGGACGTCCCAGTCGACGATCGCGACCCGCTCCCCCGCCTCGGCGAGCTTGGCTGCGCCGACGGCGGCGTTGTTGAACAGGCAGAAGCCCATCGCTCGATCGGGGACGGCGTGGTGGCCGGGTGGTCGCCCGGCGGCGAAGGCGACGTCGCACTCGTCGGCGCGCAACGCCTCGATCGCCCCGAGCACGGCCCCGGCCGATCGGCGCGCCGTCACCCACGAGCCCGGCGTCGCCGACGTGTCGGCGTCGATCTGTCCGCCACCCTCGGCGCAGAACTGTTCGATCTGCTCGATGTAGACGCGGTCGTGGACCAGTGCCAGATCGTCGACCGATGCCATCTCGGGGATGCGCCACGACACCGCGTCGTCGAGTCCGGCCTCGTGCACGCCGGCCAGCGACGCGTCGAGCCGCCCCTTGTGCTCGGGATGCCAGGGCGGGGTGTCGTGGGCGTCCAGTTCGGACGCAGCGAACACGGCGAGCGGGATCGTCACGTCTCCAGCCTGCCACCGATTCGCCCGAGGCGTACAACCATGGCGGGCGCCACCGCCGGACGGCGGGCGGTTGCGTCGTCCGGGCGGCACGCGCACTACGGTCGCGGCCGTGACCGGCGCGTTCCTCCACCCGTTCGCCCAGCCCGCCAAGCCGGCGTTCACCTCCCTCGTTCGCGGCACGGGCTCGACCGTCTGGGAC
>JAUHYJ010000342.1 GCA_030425785.1 Acidimicrobiia bacterium
GACGGAGATCCGGACGAGGTCGGGGCCGATGCCGGCGGCGGCGAGCGCCTCGTCGCTCTGCTGCTGGTGGGTGGTCGACGCCGGGTGGATGACGAGGGTGCGCGCGTCGCCGATGTTGGCGAGGTGTGACGCCAGCCGAACCGAATCGATGAAGCGGGCACCCGCCGTGCGTCCGCCACGCACTCCGAACGCGAACACCGCGCCCGGTCCCTCCGGCAGGTAGCGCTGCGCACGCTCGAACCACGGTGAGTCGTCGAAGCCCGAGTAGGCGACCCACTCGACCGCCGGATGCTCGCGCAGGAAGTGGGCGACGCCGCGGGCGTTCTCGACGTGTTGGCGCATCCGTAGCGCCAATGTCTCGAGTCCCATCAGGAACAAGAACGCGTTGAACGGCGTCATCACCGCGCCGATGTCACGCAGCTGCTCGGACCGCACCCTGGTCAGGAACCCGTACTCGCCGAAGTTGCCGGCCCACGTGAGCCCGCCGTAGCTCGGGATCGGTTCGGTCATCAGCGGGAAGCGCCCGTTGTCCCACGGGAACGTGCCGGCCTCGACGATCGCACCGCCGAGCGACGTGCCGTGGCCGCCGATGAACTTCGTCACCGAGTGCAGCACGATGTCGGCACCGTGCTCGATCGGTCGGCACAGGTACGGCGTCGCCATGGTCGAGTCGACGACGAGCGGGACGCCTGCGGCGTGGGCGACGTCGGCCAGGCCCGCGAGGTCGGGGATCATCCCCGACGGGTTGGCGATCGTCTCGACGTACACCGCCTTGGTGGTCGGTCGGATCGCCGCGGCGACGGCGTCGGGTTCGGGCCGGGCGAGGAACGTCGTCTCGACCCCGAACCGGCCGAGCGTGACCTCGAGCAGCGTTCGGGTGCCCCCGTAGAGCTGGGCGCTGGCGACGACGTGGTCACCGGCGCCGGCGAGCGCCGCCATGGTCAGGAACTCGGCCGATTGACCGCTCGACGCGGCGACGCCGCCGAGTCCGCCCTCGAGCGTGGCGAGGCGCTCCTCGAACGCGGCGACGGTCGGGTTCGACATGCGCGAGTAGATGTGGCCGTAGGTCTGCAGCGCGAACAGCTCCGCGGCTTCCTCGGTGTCGCCGAACACGTACGACGACGTCTGGTAGATCGGCACGGCGCGAGCGCCCGTCGTCGGGTCGGGCCGGGCGCCGGCGTGGACCGCCATCGTCCGGAACCCGGGCGTCGCGCCCCGTTCATCGGCCATCCGGCCATCATGGCCGATGTCGTCGGCCCCGGCCTCGTCGGCGGCGTCGCCGGACGCGGTACCGTCGATCCATGATCCCCACTGCCACCTTCGGGCCGACCGGCCATGCGTCGACGCGCGTCATCTTCGGCGCAGCTGCCCTCGCCCGCATGAGCCAGGACCGGGCCGACGCCACCCTCGCCGAGGTCGACGCAGCGGGCGTCAACCACATCGACACCGCTGCCGGCTACGGCGACAGCGAGTTGCGGCTCCGACCGTTCCTGGCCGAACACCGCAGCCGGTTCTTCCTCGCGACCAAGACCGGCGAACGCACGGGGAGCGCGGCTCGCGCCGAGCTCGAGCGATCCCTCGAGCGCATGGGCGTCGACCGCGTCGACCTCATCCAACTCCACAATCTCGTCGAGCCCGACGAGTGGGACATCGCGTTCGCACCGGACGGTGCGGCGGCGGCGATGGTGCGCGCCTGCGAGGAGGGGCTCGCCGGCCACGTCGGCGTGACGGGGCACGGCCTGCGGATCGCCCGCATGCACCTGCGCAGCCTCGAGCGACTCGACGCGGCGAGCGTGCTGTTGCCGTACAACCACTCGCTCCTCGCCGACGAGGCGTATCGGGCCGACGTCGACGAGCTCCGCCAGGTCTGCGCAGACCGGGGCATCGCCGTGCAGACCATCAAGGCGATCGCGAAGGGTCGATGGGCATCACCCGAGCTCCGCCGGTTCTCCTGGTACGAGCCGCTCTCCGACCCGGGCGCGATCGGACGTGCGGTCCGCGCGGTGCTGGCGACCGACGACCTGTTCCTCAACACGACGAGCGACGCCCGCCTGCTGGCGCACGTGTTCGACGCTGCGAACGGTCCGCTGGATGCCCCGACCGACGCCGAGCTGGACGCCGACGTCGACCGGTTCGGCGTCACGCCGCTGTTCGACGGCGCCGAGCTCGAGCGGATCTGACGGGCGGGTCAGCCGTCGCCGGTGTCGGCGTTCGCGGCGACGCTCGCACGGAGCCGTTCGATGTCGCCCGGGCACACGTCGGCGGCGTCGAGCAGCTCGGCCAACGCGAGCGTGGGCTCGTCGTCGACCTCGGTCTGGCCGTCCTGGAGCGCAACGCACGTCGCCGCGAACGCGAGTTCGGCGGCGGGGCTGTCGGACGAGTCCGCGAGCCCGGCGGTCACGGCGAACTCGCGGCCGAGCGCCACGGCCTCGCTGCAGTCGCCCAGCTGGGTCGTCCACCCGATGCCGAGCTGGTCGATCGAGCAGAACACGCCTGCAACGGTGATGGTCGCCGTCGGCTCGAGCACGTCGGCCGGTGCCGGCTCGAAGGGCTCGAAGGCGTCATCGGAGTAGGCGAGTCGCTGCCAGTTCCAGCCCGTCGTCGGATCCTCGACGCGCACGAGCGCATCCTCGGCGTCGACCCAGATCGAGACGACGTGGCGACGTGATTCCTGTACGCCGGGCAGCGCCTCCTGGCGGTACTGGTTCCACTGCAGCGGGAACGCGTCGGCGAACTGGGTCAGCTGCATCGCCACCTCGTAGCGCGTGAGCTGGTCGTCGCCGAGTCCCTCGTCGACCTGACGCAGCAGGTCGACATAGCCGCGGCGCAGCCGGTTGACGAGGATCGCGTCGGCGGTCGTGTCGTCACGGAGCACCGAGATCGCCTCGGTGATCGCCGCGACCCGAGCATCGCCGTCGTCGACCGGGCGCCAGTTGGCGCCGTCCTGGCGGTAGACGATGCCGGGTTCCGGGCTCGTCAGCCGGACACCGGTGTCGGGGCCACCCGGTGTGCCGACGAACTCGAACGCACCGGTCTGCACGTCGAAGGTGATCGTGCCGGCGACGCTCAACTGCGGCGTGGTCGACGTCACGAGCACGCTCGTCTGACGAATGGGCGGGCCCTCGGCACCCTCGGCGGGCAGTTGGTCGCGGGCGAGGTAGTCGCGGACTTCGCGGGCGCCGACGTAGACGCCCACGCCGAGTGCGCCGATCAGCGTCATGGCGATCACACCCCGTGCGAGACGCCGGTACCACGGGTTGGCCCGGCGGTACACGCTCCGGTTGCGCTCGTCGGTGCTGCGGTATGCCGAACCGACCGGGTTCGCGGGCGCCGCGCGCAGTGGCGTTGCCGCCGTCGGTGGCGGCGCGGCCGTGGTGTCGCGCGGCAGTGCCGGCTCGTCGGGTGCGGGTTCGAATCCGTCCGCGCCGTCGCCGACGATCACGTCGTCCAGCGGCGCGTCGACGTCCGGATCACCGGCCGGATCACCGGCTGGATCGAGCGGGTGGTGGGGAGCGGTCGGGATGCCGTCGGGCGGCGTCGCGGACGCGTCACCGTGGCCCGCGGCGGCGATCACGTCCGCTGCGAGGTCGATGTCGTCGTCGGGCGAACCGTCCCGGGGTGGTTCGCCGGCGGGTCCGCCGGTCATGGTCGTCTATCGTGGCAGATCCGCACCCGAACGCAGGTGACTGGCGTGCGATCGTCGGCCCCGTCGCCGGGAGACCACGGTGACGCCAGTACGCTCGGGACCGTGTCCACTGCAGAGACATCCGGCTCGGAGACATCGGGCTCACCGTTCGGTACCAATTCGTGGCTCGTCGAGGAGATGTACGAGCAGTACGTCGCCGACCCTGGCGCCGTCGCTCCCGCATGGCGCGAGTTCTTCGAGGACTACCAGTCGATCAACGCCCCGCGCCAGCGCCCGGTGACCGCCGCCGAGGCCCGCGCCGCCGAGGCCCCCGCCGCATCGGCCGCCGAAGCGCCTGCCGCCGAGGTGCCGGCCGCCGCCGCGCCGGCGGCCGCTCCCGCGGGGACGCCCGCCCCGAACGGCACCGCACCGGCCGCCGCCCCCGCCGCACGACCGGCGGACGAACCGGCCCCCGAACCGGCCCCCGAGGCGCCGCCCGAGCCGGGTGAGCTGATCAAGGGTGTCGGTGCCGCCATCGTCAAGAACATGTCGGCCAGCCTCGAGGTGCCGACCGCCACCAGCTTCCGCAACGTCCCCGCGAAGCTGCTCGAGGTCAACCGCAAGGTGATCAACGGCTACCGGTCGCGCTCGGGTCTCGGGAAGGTCAGCTTCACCCACCTCATCGGGTACGCCGTCGTCAAGGCGATCGCCGACGAGGTACCGAACATGAAGAACGGGTTCGCCGAAGGCAGCGACGGCAAGCCTCGGCTGGTCCGCAACGACCACGTCAACATGGGTCTCGCCGTCGACGTCGACAAGGGCGACGGCACGCGCACCCTCGTCGTCCCGGTCCTCAAGCAGGCGGACACCCTCGACTTCGCCGGCTTCCTCGCCGCCTACAACGAGATCATCCGCAAGGTCCAGAACAACAAGCTCACCATCGACGACTACGCCGGCGCGAACGTCACGCTCACCAACCCGGGCACGATCGGCACCGTCCAGTCGGTCCCGCGGCTCATGCAGGGGCAGGGCGTCATCGTCGGGGTCGGCAACATCGCCTACCCGGCCGAGTTCGAGGGTGCCGACACGCGCAACCTGTCGTCACTCGGCGTGTCGAAGGTCGTCACGATCACGAGCACCTACGACCACCGCATCATCCAGGGTGCCGAGTCCGGCCTGTTC
>JAUHYJ010000343.1 GCA_030425785.1 Acidimicrobiia bacterium
GGCACGGTCGAGACGCCGGACTCGATCTGCCTCGCCAACGGCACCCGGATCGCGATCGCGACCGACCGCTCCGCCGGCGACGCGGTGGCCGTCAGCCTCCGCCCGGAACGGGTCGAGCTCGTCGATCGCGGCGCCGTGCCCGACGGTCGGCCCGCCCTCGACGGCGAGGTGAGCACGGTCACCTTCCTCGGGAGCGGGATCGTGTACCAGGTGGCACTCGACTGGATGACGATCGAGGTTCGTGCCGAGAACCGTCCGAGCGTGGCGCGCCGGGAGGTGGGCGACCCGGTCAGCCTGTGGTGGCTCGACGACGCCGTCGCCGTGGTGCCGGCATGAGCGCTCCGGCCATCGACGACCTGCCGTCCGGCGAGGAGGTCGAACGCCAACTCGAGCGCTCGCGACGTCGACGCGGATTCCTCCTCGCATCGCCCGCGTACTTCTACATGGTGCTGTTCTTCGCGGTGCCGCTGGTGATCGTGCTCGTCTACAGCTTCGCCACGCGCACGCGTACCGGTGGCACGAGCCTCTCGGGCTGGAACCTCGACGCGTACCGACGGCTCAGCGAGGACTTCATCATCGACTCGGTGGTCCGCTCGGCCGTCTTCGCGCTGATCACGACCGCCGTGTGCCTCCTGGTCGGCTACCCCTACGCCTACTTCGCCGCGACCCGCAGCCCGCTCGTGCGGAACCTGATGCTCGTCGCGGTGATGATCCCGTTCTGGACGAACTTCCTCGTCCGCAACTACGCCTGGCGCGTGATCATCTCGACCGGTGGCCCGATCTCGTCGGTCACCGAGACGCTCGGGCTCGGCGAGGTCGATCTGCTGTTCACCCGGACCGCGGTCGTGCTCGGCCTCGTCTACTCGTTCCTGCCGTTCATGATCCTGCCGCTGTACGCCTCGATCGAGCGGATCGACTGGCGGCTGGTCGAGGCCAGCCGCGACCTGTACTGCAGCGGCTGGAAGTCGTTCACCAAGATCGTGCTGCCGCTGTCGATGCCGGGCGTCATCGCCGGGTCGATCCTGGTCTTCGTGCCGAGCCTCGGCGCCTACGTCACCCCTGCAATCCTCGGTGGTGGCAAGGAGGCGCTGCTCGGCGAGTACATCGTCAACCAGTTCCTCACCGCCCGCAACTGGCCGGTCGGCGCCTCACTGTCGTTCGTGCTGATGACCGTGATGCTCGGCGCGACGATCGTGTACTTCCGCTCCGGGGGCAAGAACCTGTGAGCCGATCGATGACATCGCAGCCCGATCCGTGGCGGACGCGAGGTGACCGGTGAGCTCGTCGGCGAACCCGCGTGGCGTCACCCGGTTCCTGCTCGCCGGCAACGGCGGGCTGGTGCTGCTGTTCCTCTACGCGCCGATCATCCTGCTCGTCATCTTCAGTTTCAGCGGCGCGAAGGACCCGGGCGTGTGGGGTGGCTTCACGTTCGACTGGTACCGCGATCTCGCCGACGACGACCGCGTCCAGAACGCGATCGGCATCTCGGTGCGGGTCGCGATCTTCTCCACCATCATCGCCACCGTGCTCGGCACGATGGCCGCACTCGCGCTCGAACGCTTCACCTTCCGTGGCAAGAAGGTGTTCGACGCCCTGCTCTACCTGCCGATCATCATCCCCGACGTCACGATGGCCGTGATGATGCTGCTCTTCTTCACCCGGGCGTTCGACCTGATCGACGCGATGTTCGGCACCCGGTTCGCCAAGGGGTTCTGGACGGTCGTGGTGAGCCACGTGGCGTTCAACATCGCCTTCGTCTCGGTCGTCGTACGGGCCCGCATCGCCGGCATGGACTCGACGCTCGAGCAGGCGGCCGGCGACCTGTACGCCAACCGCTGGCAGGCGTTCCGCCACGTGACCCTGCCGCTCATCATGCCCGGCGTGCTCGGCGGCGCCCTGCTCGCCCTGACGCTGTCGCTCGACGACGTCGTCGTGACCCAGTTCGTGTCCGGGCCGGGCAGCACCACGCTGCCGGTGTACGTGTTCGGACTCATCCGGCGTGACGTCACGCCGCTCATCAACGCGGTGTCCGTGGTGATGCTCGTAGCATCTCTGGTGCTCGTCGTCGCCTCGCTCGCCGCCCAACGCGCGAGTGAGGGCCGCCGACGGCGCGATCTCGCGATACCAGGGGAGGAACCATCATGACCACCACGCGCGTGTCCACGAGGGCACTGCTCACACGCAGGCGGCTCGCCGTCCCACTCGTGCTCGCACTCGGTCTCGCCGCGTGCGGGGGCGACGACGACGCCGACGAGCCTGCCGCGGCCGACGAGCCGGCGGGTGACGCCGCGGACGAACCCGCCGGCGAGCCCGCCGACATGGGCGACACGGCCGAATGTGCCGCGGACGAGGTCGACGGCGACCTCGCGCTCTACAACTGGTCGGAGTACATGGACCCCGATCTGATCTCGGCCTTCGAGGAGCAGTACGGCGTCACCGTGACGGAGGACTTCTACGACTCGAACGAGGCGATGCAGCCGATCATCGCCGCCGGCGGCTCGGGCTACGACGTGATCGTCCCGTCCGACTACATGGTCTCGATCCTGATCGAGGGCGGCGACATCATGCCGCTCAACAAGGACGCGATCCCGAACTACTCGAACCTGCTGCCCGAGTTCGAGAGCGGCCTGCCCTACGACCCCGACGGCGCCTACGTGGCCCCGTACCAGTGGGGTTCGACCGGCCTCGGCGTGAACCTCGGCGCCCTCGGCGACGACTTCCCGCGCTCGTGGGGCCTGATCTTCGACCCGGACATCCGGGCCGAGTACGGCCTCGACGGCAAGGTGTCGCTGCTGAACGACCCGCGCGAGACGATGGGCGCTGCGCTCAAGTACCTCGGCTACTCGCTCAACACGACCGACGAGGCCGAGCTGCAGGAGGCGCAGGACCTGTTGCGTGACACCGTCGGTGCGCTCGCCGCGTTCGATTCCGACTCGTACGACGAGAACATCGGCAACGAGACGACGCTGGTCGGCCACGGGTACTCGGGCAACTTCTTCGCCCAGTTCATCGACTCGGACAATCCCGACAACTGGGACTACTTCATGCCCGAGGAGGGCGGTACGCAGTGGGTCGACAACATGGCCGTCGTCGCCGACGCGCCGCACCCCTGCACTGCGCACGCCTTCATCAACTTCATCCTCGACGGCGACAACGGCGCCGCCCTGTCGAACTGGAACTACTACGCCAGCCCGAACGAGGCGAGCCAGCCGATGATCGACGAAGCGGTCAAGCCGTTCCTCGACAAGGCGACCGCCGGGGTCGACCCGGAGAAGATCGAGTTCATCCGCGACACCGGTGACTTCGAGATCAACTTCAGCGACGCCTTCACGGCGGCTCGCGGCTGATCGTCGCCGGCGCAGCCTGACAACCGGACGACGGGGCGGTGCTCGGCACCGCCCCGTCGTCGCGTCCGAGCTGTGAACAGACTGAGAACCCGCGCGACGTGCGCGTGCGCACCCGGGTACCCAGCCGGTAGACCGGTGACATGAGCGATGCCGGAGACACCCCCTCGACCTGGCAACGTCCGACGATCGGCGACACGCTGCCGCCCCCGTCGGTGCCCCGTGACGGTGCGACGCTGCCGCCGGCGCCACCCCACCAGAGCCGCCCGCCGGGCGTCGACGCCGAGCGGTCCGGTCTGCAGCCGCCCCCGTCACCCCTCGGCGCGCCGCCGGCCCCACCGAAGCGCCGTCGGGGCTGGCGCATCGCCGGGCTGGGCGTCCTCGTCGTCGCTGCCATGATCGGGTCGGGTGTGATCGGTGCGTTGATCATGCGCGAGATCGATCGCGATCCGGTTCCACCGCAGCGTGCCTCGGGTGCGTCGCTCAGCGTCAGCGACGACCGGGCCGACATGCCTCCCATCGATGTCGGCGCCGTCGTCGAGTACGTGGCGCCGTCGGTCGTCACGATCAGCGCCGACGTCGAGGGGCCGCTCGAGCAGGTCGGCCAGTCGGTCGGCACCGGTGTCATCACGACCGCCGACGGCGAGGTCGTCACGAACGCCCACGTCGTCGAGGGTGCGACGGCCATCCGTGTCCGCCTCGCCGGCGAGAGCGAGCCACGTGAGGCCACCCTGCTCGCGTCCGACCCGGGCAACGACCTGGCGCTGCTCCGGATCGCGGGCGACGACTTCGTCCCGGCCCAGTTCGCGTCACCCGGCACGACCCGGATCGGCGACGAGGTCCTGGCGATCGGGTTCGCGCTCGATCTCGACGGCGACCCGTCGGTCACCCTCGGGATCGTGTCGGCGCTCGGTCGGACGATCCAGACCAGCAATGACGTCTACATCGACGGGCTCATCCAGACCGACGCCGCGATCTCGTCGGGCAACTCGGGCGGACCGCTGGTCAACGCGCTTGGTGAGGTCGTCGGCATCAACACCGCCGTCGCCCGCGGTGACACCTTCACTGCGGCGACCAACGTCGGGTTCGCGATCTCGGTCGCGGAAGCGCTGCCGGTCATCGACCAGCTGCGCGAGCAGGCCGACGGGGCCGTGCGCGAGGTCGGGTTCCTCGGGGTCGATCTCGCCGAGCGTCTCGACGGCGGCCAGGGGTCGATCGTGCGTGAGGTCGTCCCCGGCACCGGCGCGCACGAAGCCGGTCTGTTGGCGGGCGACATCGTGATCGAGGTCGACGGGTCGGCGATCAACGGGTCCACCGGGCTCGTCGCCGCCATCCGCGATCGCGAGCCCGGTGACGAGGTCGAGATCACGATCCTGCGCGACGGCACGCTCGACACGATCGTGGCGACGCTCGGTACCCGTCCCGACGAGTCCGAGGAGTGATCCACGCGCTCCGGCGCCC
>JAUHYJ010000344.1 GCA_030425785.1 Acidimicrobiia bacterium
CGCGCCGTGGAACATCCGGCGGCGATGACGGTGAGGGCGAGGACGAGGGGGAGACGTCGGGGCATGGCGTGGGATCGAAGGGTGACGGGAGTGGAACGCCCGTCACGTCCCAGTCTATTCCGGCCGCCGGCGAGCCGAACCCCCTACCCGTCGGTAGTCGAGCGGAATTCGAGGCCGGCGAACTCGCCCGAGCTGCGCCACTCGTCGATGAACGAGAAGAACGCGACCGGGCCGAGCGGATACCCGCCCGACAGGATCGATGCCTGCTCCTCCGGCCGGCCCTCGTTGTTGTAGTAGCCCGGTGTGCAGTCGGCCCCGCCGGCGAGGCGTGGCCCGCCCGTGGCGATGAGGTCGACCCACTCGCGTTCGGCCGCTGCCGTCGCCTCGACCTCGTCGGCGCCGGTGGACAGGGCGTGGTCGATGACCCGGGCGAGCGTCGAGCCGGCCTCGACCAGGTTGTGGGGCACGTTCGAGATCAGGTTGGCGGCCTGCGAGAAGCCGAGCACGAACAGGTTGGGGAACCCGTGGACGTGCATGCCGTGCAGGGTGCGCAGGCCGTTCGACCACTTCTCGGACAGCTTCAGTCCGTCGCGGCCGATCGTGTCGTAGCCCGACCGGCGGGCGTACTCGGTGCCGACCTCGAACCCCGATGCGTAGATGATGCAGTCGAGGTCGTGGTGCTCGCCGCCCGCCCACACGCCGGTCTCGTCGATGCGCTCGACACCGCGTCCGTCGGTGTCGACGAGGTGCACGTTCGGCCGGTTGAACGACTGCAGGTACTCGTCGTGGAAGCACGGTCGCTTGCAGAGCTGTCGGTACCACGGCTTGAGCGCCTCGGCGGTCGCCGGATCGTCGATCACCGCGTCGACGCGGGCGCGGATCTCGGCCATCTTCTCGTCGTCGCTGTCCTCGTACGCCTTGCGCCAGTTCTCGAGGCTGAGCTCGTCGCCGTTGGCGACGAACCGGTCGCGGATGCGCTGGCTGAGATCGGTCCAGCCGTCCTCGACGAGGTCCTCGTCCGCGAAGCCGCCGGTCTGCAGGGTGGTGAAGTTCTCGAGCCACTCGCGCTGCCATCCGGGTTCGAGCGTGGCGAACCACTCGGGGTCGATCGGGTGGTTGTTGCGGATGTCGATCGACGACGGCGTGCGCTGGAACACGAAGAGGTCACCGCACGAGCGGGCCAGGTGCGGGATGCACTGGACGGCGGTGGCGCCGGTGCCGATGATGCCGACGCGCTTGTCGGCCAACCCGGTCATCGGTGCGCCGGCCGGGTCGCCGCCGGTGTAGTCGTAGTCCCAGCGGCTGGTGTGGAAGCTGTGGCCGGCGAACGAGCCGATGCCGGCGATGCCGGGCAGCTTGGGTCGGTGCAGCGGGCCGGTCCCCATCGCCACGAACCTGGCTCGCATCTCGTCGCCGCGGTTGGTGCGGATGATCCAGCGCGAGATCTGGTCGTCCCACTCGAGCGCGGTGACCTCGGTCGACAGCGCGGCATGGTCGTACAGCCCGAAGTGCTTCGCGATGCGCTGGGTGTGCTCGTAGATCTCTGGCGCGTGCGTGTACTTCTCGGTCGGCATGTGGCCGGTCTCTTCGAGGAGCGGCAGGTAGATCATCGACGCGGTGTCGCACTGGGCGCCGGGGTACCGGTTCCAGTACCACGTCCCGCCGACGTCGCCGCCCTTCTCGATGAGGCGGACGTCGTCGATGCCGGCCTGCTTGAGGCGTGCGCCGGCGACGAGGCCGGCGAACCCGCCCCCGATCAGCGCGACGGTGACCTCGTCGCGGAACGGTTCGCGCGGCTCGGGTTCGGTGTACGGATCCTCGAGATAGTGGGAGAACGCCCCGGTCGGCTCGACGTACTGGTCGTTGCCGTCCGGTCGGATGCGCTTGTCGCGCTCGGCTCGGTACTTGGCGAGCAATTCGTCGCGTGTGGTCGGCTCGGCAGTCATCGGCAACCAGGTTGACACGAAGCCCTGCCGGTGGTGATGCCGGACCGCCGTGACTCAAGTAACACGCGGACGTCGCCGATAACCAGTGCGTGAAATTCTCCATGTCCTTCGGCCGCGCGGCGTGGACGACGATGGTGCTCGCGACTGCGGTCGTGTCGATCGCGACCCTCGTCGGCCCGTTCGCCACGTCGACGTGGGTGCAGCCCGAGCTGCTGTTCAGCATCACGACCGTCGCGGCGGCGACCTGCGTCGTGGCGGCGACGACCGTGATGGCGCTCGCCGACCGTCGCAACATGGCCGAGGTCGGCCTGTTGGGGTCCGCGCTGATGGTCGCGTCGGTCATGCCGCTCGTGCACGGCCTCGTGACGCCGGACGTGCTGTACGAGGACAACGCCGCGTTCCGAGCCTCGTCGTTCCTCGCCCTGCCGGTCGCGGTCGCCGTCGCCTCCCCACTGCTGTTCCGCACCTCCGCCTTCGGCCGGTGGGCGGCTCGTCGCTGGCGCGACTGGACGCTGCTCGCATTGCTCGCGGTGTTCGTCCTCGGCGCCGTCGTCGTCTTCTACCCGAACGCGATCGTCGTGCCCGGGCCGCGTGACCCGTTCACGTTGGTGATGTCGTTCGGCATGGCGGCAGCGATGCTGTCGCTGTCGCTGCGCCAGCTCGGCCTGTTCGAGCTCGGCCGCCGCCCGTCCAACTTCATCGCCTCGATCTCGATCGTCCTGCTCGCCGCGACGGCGCTGCTGCCGCTGGTCGACACGCCGTACAGCGCCGGGTTCTGGTGGCTGCACCTCAGCGGTTCGCTCGGTGTGTTCGGCGCGTGCATCGGCATGGTGGTCTCGAAGCGGCTCTCGCAGTCGGCGCAGGACATCCTCGCGCCCGTGCTGGTCCGTGAGCCGCTGGTGGCGTTCGAGCTCGGCCTCAGCCCCGTGGTCCATCAGTTCGTCGCCGACCTCGAGATGAAGGACGAGATCACCCGCGACCACGTCGTGCGGACCGGCGAGCTGGCCCTGCGGGTCGGCGAGCGCATGGGCATGCGCGGTCGTGAGCTGCGCCGGCTCGGTCTGGCTGCGATGCTCCATGACGTCGGCAAGCTCCACACGCCGAACGAGATCCTCAAGAAGCCGGCGAGCCTCACGGCCGACGAGTACGAGATCATCAAGAACCATCCGGTCGACGGCGAGCGCATGCTCCTGGCCGAGGCGAGCCTGGCCGAAGCGGCGCCGATCGTGCGGTCGCACCACGAGCGCGTCGACGGGCGCGGCTACCCCGACGGCTTGGTGGGCGATGCGATCCCGCTGCCGTCGCGCATCATCGCCGTCTGTGACGCGGTCGACGCGATGACCCACGACCGCCAGTACCGCAAGGCGATGCCGATGCAGATGGCGTTTGCGATCCTGCGCGAACACGCCGGCTCGCAGTGGGATCCCGAGGTCGTGAAGCAGGTCATGCTGACGCTCCCGGCCGTGCCGAGCGTGAGCCGCCTCGACGCCGTCGGGCGCGCCGACGAGGCCGATCTCGACGCGATCGAGATCCCCGACGACGTGACCGAGCTGCTCGAGGCCGTCGACGCCGAGATCTGACGCGATCACCGCCTCGCGCGGGGATGCCCAGCACGGCCGCCCCGCCCGCGACTAGCGTTGGGCGGGTGAAGCACGCATCGTCCTGCACGTCGTCGACCACGGGCCGACGCTTCCGCCATGCCGGCTGGCTCGTCGTCGGCGCGCTCGCGCTCGCTGCGTGCGGGGGTGGGGACGACGACGCGAGCTCGTCGACGACCACACCGACGACGCTCGCGCCCGCGACCGTGCCGACCACGGCGCCCCCGGCGGCTTCGCCGACCACCACGGCGCCGGAGACGACGGTGCCCGTCGTCATCGATCTGGTCACCGAGGGGGCCACGGTCGTCGTCGCCAACTCGTCGAACATCAACGGCGCCGCCGGGCGCATGTCCGACCGGCTCGCGATCGCCGGGTTCACGATGGGCGAGCCCACCAACGGTTCCGAGGGTCAGCTCGAGGTCACCAAGATCTACTTCGATCCGGCCAACGAGAACGCCCAGCCGGTGGCCGAGTCGGTGCGCGCCGCACTGGGCGGCGGCGACATCCAGCTGTTCGAGATGGGCGTCCCCGCCCCGACCGAGTCCGGTGACATCGGTGACGCGACCATCGTCGTGTCGATGGGCAACGACACCGCCGACAGGTCGCTCGAGGAGTTGCAGGGCCTCGTCGCCCCCACCGAGGACACGACCGACGACTCCACCGACGACGGCGGCGACGACACGACCGACGACACGACCGACGACGGCTCGGACGACACGACCGACACGACCGAGCCCGAGAGCGACGGCTGATCAGCTCGCGAGCTCGCGCACGCGGGCGAGCAGCACGTCGATCGCCGGCCGATTGAGGCCTCCCTCGGGCACGATCACGTCCGCGTGACGCTTGCTCGGCTCGATGAACAGTTCGTGCGCGGGGCGCACCGTCTCGACGTACTGCTGCAGGATGTTCGCGGGGGTCCGGCCGCGTTCGGCGACGTCACGCTTCAGCCGTCGGACGAGGCGCTCGTCGGCCGGCGTGTCGACGAAGATCTTCAGATCGAACCGCTCCCGGAGGCGCGGCTCCCAGAGCACGAGGATTCCCTCGACCACGACCACCCTGGTCGCCTTGACGGTCTCGAACCGATCGGAGCGGTCGTGGAACGTGTAGTCGTACACCGGTACCTCGACCGACGCGCCGGCGGTGAGCGCCGCGAGGTGGTCGTTCAGCAGCGCCCAGTCGAAGGCGTCCGGGTGGTCGTAGTTGGCGGCCACCCGTTCGGACATCGGCTGGTGTGACCGTTCGACGTA
>JAUHYJ010000345.1 GCA_030425785.1 Acidimicrobiia bacterium
CCGTTGGCGTCGGTGGTCGTCGAGGTGACGAGGCTGCCACCGCGGGTCAAGGTGACCGTCGTGCCGGGGATGCCGGCACCGTCGTCGTCGACCACCGTCCCCGAGATCGAACCGCGGTCCCACACGATGGTGAGCGGGGTCGGGTCGTTCTCGCCGGGCTCGTCGGCGGTGCCGTCGCCGTCGGGATCGACCGCGGTGCCGTCGTCGCTGGCGTCGGTCGTGTCGCCGTCAGGCGTGCCGTCGTCGTAGAAGACGAGGTCGCCCGATGCGAACGCCTGGTTGTCGGCGCTGAAGTCGCCGGCGGTCGGGTCGGGGAAGAACCGGACCGTGAGATCGACCTCGATCCGGTCGTCGACCCGCAAGGTTCCGCCGGCGAGGTCGAGGAGGTCGGTGTTGGCGCCCGATCCGGTGAAGCCACTGGCCACGGCGATCCCGTTCGAGGTGTTCGACTGCTCGGTTGTCGAGACGACCGTGTACTCACCCATCGCAAGCGTGCCGGCCGAGTACGTGCCGAAGTCCGACAGCGAGTCGGTCAGCGCGACGTCGTACAACTCGACGTTGCCGATGTTCTCGACGGCGAGGCGGTACGTCGCGTCGAAGGTGCCGTCGCCGTTCGGGGTCGGCCCCGACACCAGCGACTTGGCGGTACCGATCTCGGGGTTGAAGCAGGGAAGGACGGTGTGGAACGCGATCGTGACCGTGCTCGTCGAGTTGCTCACCTTGCCGGACCGGATCTCGAGCCGGTCGATCGGGCCCTGGACGTCGAACTGGTAGAGGTTGGTGTCGACGTCGGTGCCGCCCATCGTCGATTCGCCGATCACCGAGTCGTCGCCGACGTTGCCGGACACGGTCGAGTCGAACGTCGTGATGTCACCGGAACCGGCGGTGACGAGGTTGCTGAAGTTCGCATCCGAGATCGCGATCGGCGGGCCCTGGTAGCTCGGCATGAGGGTGGTGCCGTCGTCGTAGTTGAGGCCGGCGCCGCGGAGCGACAGCTGTTCGAGCGGCTCGGGGAACGTGAAGACGTAGGTCGCGTAGTTGCCGGACGTCTCATAGGACGGGGCGTTGGTCGGCTGCAGGTAGAGCACGTCGCCGACCGATGCGTCGTTCTGCACCTGGACGCCGTTCAACCATGTCGCGGTGCCGCTGAGCGACGCATCGAACAAGACGGCACCGTCATAGAACGCGAGCGTGCCGCTGCCCTGGAGCGGGGTGTTCATGCCGTAGCCCTCGCTGTTGAACGTCGAGGGGCACGTCGTCGCCGCCGTCACCTCCTGGGACGTCTCCGAGATCACGATCGCCGTGGCGAGCAGTGGCAGGGCGAGGAGGGCGGCAATTCCGCGGCGCAGCATGTCAGTTCCTTTGGGGGGTCATCGGGGACGTCCTGGAGTTGCGACGCTGTCGAAGCACGCTGATCCGGGCGGGGGCGGTATGTGTCCCGCGTGCAAGATAACAAACAAATGATGCAAAGTTCACGACAAGAAGACGTCAAGATCGCTTCCTGACGTGCGTCAACAGGCTCGGGACGTCAGCCCAATGTCAACTCCGGGCGGATTTTCCTCAGCTCCATACGGATGCCGGCCGACCTCGCCGATCGGCGCCGAGCACGATGGGCGAGCCATGCGCAGCCCGGTGCGTCGTCTCCGGCCGGACCGGTCACGGCTCGACGTCGACCAGTGGGCACGCGGTCGTCACGAATCCACGCGCATCCGTGCGTCGGCGCGTGGTCGAAGAGGTGGTGTCCGCTCGACGCGGACGTCCCAGACCCCCGCTCACAGGAGATTCCATCATGCGCAAGCGATTCATCGTCGGCGTCGCCGCCGCCCTCGGCCTCGTCGCCGTCGCACCCGCCACCGTCTCGGCTCGTGGCTCCACCCCGCCGCCACCGTCCGCCACCCTCGCCGAGGTGTTGCTGTCCGATTCGGCGAAGGACGGCCCCGACGGCTTCGACCGTCGGTGGTGGGACTACGACATCGTGACGCAGGCGGTGCTGCTGTTCCCCGACCTCGTCGAGGCCGCCAGCGACCCCGACGCCTCGCTCACCGTGTTCTTGCCGAACGACCAGGCCTTCCGCCGGCTCGTGAAGGAGATCACGGGCCAGTGGGTGTGGAGCGAGGCGGACGTGTTCGACGCCGTCGCGTCACTCGGCACGGACACGGTCAAGAACGTGCTGCTCTACCACATCGTGCCGTCGAAGATCAGCTACCGCGATGCGCTCGGAGCCGACGGCGCGGTGCTCGGCACCCTGCTCCCCGACGCGTCGATCACCGTCGACGTGTCCGGCTGGAAGTGGAAGTACGTGTCGCTCGGTGACCTCGACACCGACGATCGCGATCCGGTCGTGGTGCGTCCGAACGTCGGTGGTGAGGCCCTCAACGGCTACGCCCACGGCATCAACCGCGTGCTCCGCCCGATCGACCTTCCCTGATCCCTGCCCCTGATCCGTCTCCGACCCGTCCGGAGGACCGCCCTGTCGTGGCGGTCCTCCGGGCGAGGAGACGCACCCCGTCAGAACGCGACGAGTCGGCCTGGTCCCGGTCGGCGGGCCTCTCCGTCAGCGCTCGAGGCCCAGCGCCGGCACCGGTGAGGTAGCCCTGCACGTACCGGATGCCAGAGCCCTCCGGCGCACGACGTCGCTGTTCGATGTCGACACCTCGGGCGATCACGAACCCCGAGCGTTCGTTCCGCCGTCGTGTGCGGCCGTGATGAGATCGATCACGACGTCGTCGGGGACCTGGGCGAAGTCACGGTAGGCCTGTCCGACGGCCCGGAACGGTTCGGGTGTGTCGAGGGCGACGCACTCGTCCGCGTCGGTCCCGACGCGCTGCTCCCAGCCGCGCGGTGCGACGGGGACGGCCAGCACGACCCGCCGCGCGCCGAGCCGACGAGCCACCCTGCACGCCGCACGCGCCGTGGCGCCGGTCGCGAACCCGTCGTCGACCACGATCGCGGTGCGGCCGGCCATCGACACGCCCGGGCGAGCCTGCCGGTAGCGCCGAGCGCGTCGTTCGAGCTCGGCGCGCTCGCGGGCCTCGATGCCGGCCAGCGTCTCCGGGTCGATGCGTGCGCCGCTCGC
Organism: Acidimicrobiia bacterium; assembly: GCA_030425785.1. GTDB lineage: Bacteria > Actinomycetota > Acidimicrobiia > Acidimicrobiales > Ilumatobacteraceae > Ilumatobacter. The sequence continues at coordinate 3,077 of JAUHYJ010000345.1, forward strand.
GACGTCGTCGTTCACCAGCCGGACGCCGGACTCGCCGATCGCTCCCACGGCCAGCTCCGGCTGGCTCGGCACCCCGAGCTTGCGGACCAGGATGACGTCGAGTGGCGCGCCGAGTGCTGCCGCGACTTCGGCCGCCACGGGTACGCCGCCACGGGGCAGGCCGAGCACCACGACGTCCTCGTCGTCCGATCGCGCGAGGCGAGCGGCGAGCCGGCGCCCGGCATCCGCTCGATCGGCGAACGTCGTCACGGCTGCGTCCTCTGGTGTGGGCTCGCCCGGACGCGGGTGCCGCTCGGCCGATCGGGCCATGGCCGGTCGCCGGTCGGGGCGGCCCGGCCGCACGGTGCTCCGCTCGACGGCGTATCGCTCCGGCCGAGGCCGGGCGGGGCCTCGGCGGTCACATCGTTGCGCTCGCGCGCCGCCCAGCGGAGCGCGACGAACCAGCCGATGAGCGCGATCACCTCACCCGCCACGACATCGATGACGTAGTGGTTCCCGGTGGCGATCACGGCGAACGCCATGGCCAATGGCCCGGCGACGGCCAGGACCCTCAGGGGTCGACGCCGCGTCGCGCGATACAGCGCCAACCCGGCCAGCAGGTTCCAGCCGGCGTGCAGGCTCGGAAGGGCGGCGTACTTGTTGACGAGCGCAGGCGGTTGCAGGACCCGGTACGACGACGACAGCTCGGTCACCGTGTCCCGGTACTGACCATCCAGCAACCGGGGTGGCGCCACCGGCACCGACACGTAGATCAGGAGCCCGATCGCGCCCGAGACGAAGAGCGCGTTGCGCAGCAGTCGGAACTGGGCCGGATGCCACCGGTAGAGCCCGGCGAGCGTCGCGATGATGACCGGCCAGTGGCCCCAGATGTAGACCCAATTCGCGAGCGTGACGAGCACGTCGTGGTCGAGCACCAGCCCCTGCACCCAGTGCTCGATGTCGACGCCGAGTCGCGCCTCGACCCGCAGCAGCGAGTGCGCGTTCGCCTCGGCCCGGTCGAAGCTGCCCTCTCGGACGCCCCGAACGAGGAAGTAGAGCAGCGCGGCCGCCGTCACCAGCGCCGCCTGGATCGCGAGATCGACCACCGGTCGCGACCTCGACGTCGCCGGCGGCACGTGCCGTCCGGTCGGCTCGGAGCCGGTCACACGCATCTGGTGCCGCATCACGACCTCATGTCGCCACGAACGTGGTTCCCTCGACCCACCCGAACAGCGAGACCGGCCGGTCGGTCCAGCGCACGCCGTCCTGCTCGGTCCACTCGACCTCGAGCAGGTCGACGTCGAGGGCGAGCGATCGCCCGGCGCACTGGGGCGGGAGCGATTCCGCGAGCGCTTCGCACATGCGCGGTCCCGAGCCGTCGTCGAACAGGACCGCCGAGACGATGACGACGGTGCCGTCCTCGGACTCCGGCGCCTCGAGCAGCTCGGCGAGTGAGGCGAACTCGCTGCCGCTCGGTGCGACGTCGGTCGTGGCGGTCGGGTCGGCAGCGTCGTCGTTCGACGTGTCGTTCCCGCAGGCCGCGACGGTCGACAGGGCGACGATCAGCACACTGGTGGCGAGCTTCATGGCGGTACCTCCATCACCACGATGCCCCCTGTCGGGCCGGTCGACCAGGGGCCAATGGCAGGTCCGCCGCGCCGTGCCGCTCGGACCCGCGCCGACCGACCACTGCGGGTGTCACGAACACCGGAGCCTCGAATCGCACCATGGA
>JAUHYJ010000346.1 GCA_030425785.1 Acidimicrobiia bacterium
TACCTCCATCACCACGATGCCCCCTGTCGGGCCGGTCGACCAGGGGCCAATGGCAGGTCCGCCGCGCCGTGCCGCTCGGACCCGCGCCGACCGACCACTGCGGGTGTCACGAACACCGGAGCCTCGCGACGAATCACACCATGGACGCAGGGCTCGACCGAGCGCAACGAACCGGTCGAGGTGCTCCGGTCGCGCACGGCGCTGTCCGACGAGGGCATCGACCTCGTCGCAGTCACCGAGCGATGGCTGGTACGGCCACGGCGTGCGGGTGGCGGCGGACGGCGGCCTTCGCCACCTCGGCGACCACGAGGACGCCCAGCGCCAGGCCGGTGCAGATCGACCACTGGCCGACCGTGAGCGGAGTGGCGTCGAAGGCGGCGTTGAGGCCGGGCACGTGGACGACGGCGACCTGGGCGGCGACGGTGGCGACGATCGCCAACCAGAGCTGCCGGTTCGAGAACATGCCGTGGAACGCGGAGGTGCGATCCGATCGCGCGGTCAGCGCGTTGCCGACCTGGGCGAGGACCAAGGTGGTGAACGCCATGGTCCGTGCCGTCTCGATGTCGCCGGTGCCGCCCAGCTGCCCGCCCGCCAGACCGAGGTCGAGCGCGACGAGGCTCGCCATCGCCGTCGACAGACCCACCACGACGATCGTCCGCAGCATGGCGGCGTCGACGACGCGGGCGTCGCGTGGGCGTGGTGGGTCGTGCATCACGTCGTCGATGGCGGGGTCGACACCGAGCGCGAGCGCGAGCGGCCCGTCGGTCACGAGGTTGATCCACAGGATCTGGGTCGCCAAGAGGGGCACGGCGAGCTCGGCGCCGGCCTCGACCCCGAGCTGCCCGGCCAACAGCACGCCGAGCAGCACGACGAGGACCTCGCCGGTGTTCGACGCCAGCAGGTAGCGCAGGAACTTCTGGATGTCGGCGTAGATCTCACGGCCCTCGCGGATGGCACGGACGATCGTGGCGACGTGATCGTCGGCGAGCACCATGTCGGCGGCCTCGCGGGCGACCTCGGTGCCACCCCGGCCCATGGCCACGCCGATGTCGGCCTGGCGGAGCGCCGGCCCGTCGTTGACGCCGTCACCGGTCATCGCCGTCACGTGCCCGGATGCCTGCAGGGCGCGCACGAGCCGCAGCTTGTCGGCGGGTTCCACCCGCGCGTAGACGTTCGCGGTCGTGGCGGCGTCGACCAGCGCCTCGCCGTCGAGCCGGGCGAGCTCTGCGCCGGTGACCACTCGGTCGGCGTCGTCGATCCCGACCTCGTGGGCGATCCGGCCGGCGGTGCGCGGATGGTCACCGGTGACCATCACGACCCGGACCCCGCCGCGGTGCGCGTCCTCGATCGCGGGGCGCGCCTCGGGTCGTGGTGGATCGACGATGCCGACGATCCCGAGCAACGTCAACCCCGTCTCCGACCGGTCGGTCCGATCGTCGACGGGACGGAACGCGATCGCGAGGGTGCGGAGCGCTTCGCCGGCCAGGTCGTCGACGACGGCGTGCCACTCGGCGCGGTCGTCGTCGGTCATGGACCGCGGTCGACCGTCGTCCATGACCCATCGGCAACGCTCGATCACGACATCGGGGGCGCCCTTGGTGAACATCACGTCGCGTCGGCCGTCGTCGGTGACGCCGCGCGTCCGGCACATCGTCGACATCATCCGGCGGTCGGTGTCGAACGGGATCTCGTCGAAGCGTTCGGTCGCACCGGTCGACGAGGCGCCGATGTGCTCGGCGGCGACGACGATCGCCGCTTCGGTCGGGTCGCCGGTCGCGTGCACCGAACCGTCGTCCCCTCGCTCGATCCGGGCGTCGCTCGCGTACGAGCCGGCCATCAGGATCGTCTCGACCGACCGTCGGACCCCGGGTGTGACCGGTACGTCGCCGATCGACAGTTCCGTGGTGGCCGGCGGGTCGGCGCCGGTGACGTCGACCCGTGCTCCTGGCACGACGATCGACACCACGGTCATCTCGTTGCGTGTGAGCGTGCCGGTCTTGTCGCTGCAGATGACCGACGCCGATCCGAGGGTCTCGACCGACGACAGCTGCTTGACGATCGCGTGGTCGCCTGCCATGCGACGCACGCCCATCGCCAGCACGATCGAGAGGATCGCCGGCAGCCCCTCCGGCACGGCCGCCACGGCGAGGGACACGCCGACGAGGCCCGCATCGATCACGGTGGCGACACCACGCACCTCGGACGTGGCCACGATCACGACGAACACGAGGGTGGCGAGGGCGACGACGGCGGCCCCGAGGACTCGGCCGAGCCATCCCAGCTGCTGCTGGAGCGGCGTGGGGGTGGTCTCGGTCTCGTCGATGAGGCGTGCGATCCGGCCGATCTCGGTGGACATGCCGGTGGCGACCACGATGCCGACGCCACGCCCGGTCGCAACGGCGGTGCTCTGGAACACCATGCACGATCGATCGGCGAGCGCCGCGTCGACGTCGACCGGGCCGGTCTGCTTGTCGACCGGTTCGCTCTCGCCGGTCAGCGCAGCCTCGGCGACGGTGAGCGACGCCGTCTCGATCAGCCGGCAGTCGGCCCCGACGGCGTCACCGGCGGCGAGGACGAGCACGTCCCCCGGCACGAGCTCCGACGCCGGCACCGTGATGGTGGTGCGGTCGCGGCGAACGGTGACGCTGGCGACGGTGAGCCGCCGGAGGGCCGCGACGGCCTGCTCGGCGCGGGTCTCCTGCCACGTACCGAGGGCTGCGTTCACGGCGACGATCACGGCGACGACGATCGGCTCGACGGGCCAACCGTGCGGACCGTCCCACCACCAGGCGGCGGTCGCGACGGCGATGGCCACGAGCAGCAGGACCACGAGCGGATCGACGAGTTGACCAGCGATGCGCCGCCAGATTGAGACCGGGCGCGGCGGGTCGAGCTCGTTCGGGCCGATGCGTTCGCGACGACGCAACGCCTCGGCGGCCGTCAGGCCGACCCGGGGATCGGTGCCGAACTCGCGCGCGACGTCGTCAAGCGTTCCGGTCCAGGGTGTCGCTGCGGTGCCGTGCACGGCCCCTCGCGATCAGGCCGCCACCGCGGTCGCGGCGGGGACGCGCACCGACCGGCGTGCCGTCGCTCGCTCGACCGTCATCGATGGTTCCTTTCCTCGTCCCCAGCGTGGGCACGGGTCAGCGGGTGCGAGGTAGGGCCGATGGTCGCAACGGCGTGCGGGCGATCGCGCCGATCAGCGTGAGGACGTCGCCGACGGCGCGTTCGACCGGCTCGGTCAGCGCCTCGCCGTGCTCGAACTCGCACCCCTCGACGGCGACGACCTGCAGCCGCCGCGGCAGCATGCCGACGAGGCGACCGAGTTCGAGCCAGGCCGAGACGTCGACGGCGTGGGTCGACAACGACGACGCGTGCGGCGACATCGCGTCGACGCCGTCGAGCCGGGTGATGCGACCCGGATGCCCGTCGGGCGACGCGGCATCGACCACCACCACGTCGTCGTCGGTGGTCCAGGCGTGCAGCAGCTCGGTGCCGCCGGTCTCGACGACGTGGGTCACGATCGCCGGGTCACCGAGGCGGTCGAGCCGATCGCACACCGTCGGACCGACCGCGTCGTCGCCCCGATCGCGGTTGCCGACACCGACCACGAGCAGCGGTCGGCTCATGTCAGCGTCCCCGGCCGCCCCGCCGGTCGATGCTGAACCGGAGGAAGTGCGTCGCACACGAGATGCACGGGTCGTGGTTGCGGATGATCTGCTCGCACCGGTGTCCGAGGCGGTCGTCGTCGAGGTCGAGATGGGCGGCCACGAAGTCGGCGAGGTCGTCCTCGATCGCCGCCTGGTTCTGCGAGGTGGGCGGGATGATCACGGCGTCGGTGATGATGCCGTCGTCGATCGCGTACCGGTGGTAGAGCATGCCGCGCGGCGCCTCGGTGCACCCGTGTCCCACCCCGACGGGATCGACGACGTCGAGGGCCGGTCGAGGCGGCGGCCGGTACGACCCGATGATGCGCTGTGCCTCCTCGATCGCCCAGACGACCTCGAGGCCACGCACGAGGATGCTCCGGAACGGATTGGTCTCGGTCGGTCCGACGCCGACGTCGTCGGCGATGGCGCGGATCGACGCCGGGATGTGGTCGGCGTTGTTCATCCAGCGCGCGAGCGGGCCGGTCTGGTAGCGGCGCTCACCCGATCCGTCGGCGAGCGCGGCGTGCAGGGCGGTCGAGTGCGCGACGTGGTGTTCGCGGATCCGGTCACCGAACTCCGCCACGTCGAGGTCGAGCCCCTGGTTCGACACGATCCGTCCCTCGTTCAGCGGGTACTCGCCGTCGCCACGCATCGAGAGGTACTCGGTCGTCGCCGCCGACCGCCCGGGCACCGTGGGGAACTCGAAGGTGCTCACCCACCGGAGCAGGTCGAGCGCCGTCGCGTGGGCGCGGGTGAGGTCGTCGTCGAGGGTGGCGAGCTCGTCCCGCGTGGGCGCCCGGTAGAAGCCGCCGAGTCGGACGTTGACCGGGTGGATGGGTCGGCCACCGACGACCTCGAGGATCCGGTTGCCGGTCTTCTTGAGGTGCAGGACGTCGCGCATCAGGTCGGGGTGGTCGCGGGCGATGTCGATGCCCGAGTCGACGCCGAGGAAGTCGGGCGCGTGCAGGAAGGCCATGTGCAGGACGTGGCTCTCGATCCACTCGCCGCAGTAGAGGAGGCGCCGCAGCTCGCGTATGGCGCCGCCCGGGTGGACGCCGGCGATCGACTCGATCGCATGGCAGGCGCTCATCTG
>JAUHYJ010000347.1 GCA_030425785.1 Acidimicrobiia bacterium
GGCTCGAGTTCCTGTTCCTGTTCCTGCTGTTGATCACCGGGGCGACGATGGCGGTGTCGTTCCTGTCCTTCGCCGCGACGAACCAGTTCCAGATCGCGTACTACGGCATCGGTCCGACCGAGGTCCGGATCGGGTACATCGCGCTGAACACGTTCGTGGTCGTCGTCGGCACCGAGATCTTCTCGTGGGGCGTACCCGTCGTGGTCGCGTTGAACCTGGCCGCACTCGTGGTGCTCGCCGCCCAGACGTCGCGCCATCTGTGGCAACTCGACGTCGAGGCCGACGTCGACGGCGCACGCCGCGAGCCCGACGCGGTCAGCTGAGCGCGCTCCGCGGACGCTCGACATCGACGAGCTTGTCCGGGTTGAGGACGCTGGCGATGCGAACGATGCGGCCGTCGACCACCTCGACGCTGTTGGTCGACACGACCCGATCGCCGGCCTCGATCACGAGACCGGGGAACCCACCGACGAGCGCCGGCGTGACGCGGGTCGAGTCGGGCCACCGTCGCCAGAGGTTGACCAGCAACCGGACGATCCGGGACGGTTCGCTGACGGGCCGTCGAGCGGCTCGGCGGTGCGGGCCGCCATCGCTGACGTAGACCGCGTCGGGGGCGAGACAGGCCACGGCGGCCGCCTCGTCACCCGAGGCGAGCGCGGCCACGAATCGGTTCGCGACGTCGGTCGCGACGCGATGCTCGTCGCGCCGTTCGAGCCGAACGTCGCGGACCTTGCGCCGGGCGCGGCTCGCGAGCTGTCGGCACGACTCGGGCGTGCGGTCCATCGCCGCGGCGATGGCGTCGTAGCGGTCGCCGAACACGTCGGCGAGCAGGAACGCTGCGCGCTCGTCCGGTGTGAGACGTTCGAGCATGATCAGGAACGCGGTCGTCATCGAGTCCGCGAGCGCAGCCAGGTCGGCCGGGTCACCGCTGCGTTCGACGAGCGGGGTCGGCAGCCAGGGCCCGACGTAGCGCTCTTCGTCGCGCTTGCGCTGCCGGAGGCGGTCGATCGCCAGCCGGGTGACGACGGTGTTCAACCAGGCGTCGGCGTTGTCGATCGTGGCTGGGTCGGTCGAGTTCCAACGCAGCCACGCGTCCTGCACGACGTCGTCGGCGTCGGCGAGCGACCCGAGCAGGCGGTACGCGCGACCGGTGAGCCGGCTGCGCGCCTGCTCGAAGCGCTCGTCCGTCATGCGGCCACCATCGCACGCCGTGCCGCAGCCGTTCCAGCGGCGGCGCCACTCACGATCGAGGCATCGGCCAGCAGCAGGTCGCCGACCCAGTCGCCGGCCACGAAGAGTCCGCGATCGGCGAGCTCGAGGCCGGTCGGGCGGGCGACGCCCACCCGGGGTGAACCCCACGTGACGACCGGTGCAGCGAGGAAGCGCTCCATCGTGCGTTCGCCGGTCGGGGGCAGCCCGGCCGTCGCCACATGCCGCTCGAGCTCGGCGCGGTGCTCGGACGCGGTGCCGGTGTCGTCGGGCGCGAGGTACCGCATGGCGGTGTGCAGGGCCTGACCCTCGGGGGCCAACTCCGCGACCGGTGCGTGACGGGCCACGTAGAGCGGCTCGTCGGTGGACAGCAGGAGCTGGTGCGGGCCGTCTGCGCCACCGATGTCGAGCACGGCGGCGCGGTTCAGCGGTCCCGCTCGCTCGCACCAGCAGGCCGGATCGTCGCCGAGCAGGCCGGCCGCGACCGCGGGCGGGACGGCGAGGACGATCGACGCCGCCACGAGGGGGCCACGTGCCGTCTCCACGGCCCACTCCTCCGGTCCGCCCGTCACCGCCGTCGCGGTCGTGTGGTCGTGGATGGACGCACCCGCCGCCACGGCGACGTCGGCGAGTTGGTCGACCAGCCGCTGCCAGCCACCGTCGAGGTAGGCGACCCCGTTTGCGCCGGCGACGAGCTGATGGAGGGCGGCGCGAGCCGGCAAGTGCTCGGGTTCGGCCGAGTAGGTCGCCAACCGGGTGAGCGCCAGCAGGTACTTCTGCAGGTCGGCTCGAGCACGGTTGCCGTCGAGCCAGTCGCCGAACTCGATGTCGGGTGCGCCGGCGGCGAGGCCGGGCAGGTCCGAGAACCAGGCGCCGAGCCGCCGCTTCGAGCGCAGCGAGAGCAGCCGGCTGGTGAGCGTCGATCGGGTGTCGGTCGGGAGCGGGACGACGGCGCCGTTCCAGACCGCACGGAAGGCGCCGTTCGGCGGGGTGCTGCCGCGCGGGTGGACGCCGAGACCGGTGAGGACGTCCCATCCTCCGCCCGCGCGGTAGAGGGCGTGGCCGCCCTCGTTCAGGGTGAAGCCGTCGCGTGTCGCCGACCGTGCGCGGCCGCCGATCGCCCGGCTGTCGAGCAGGGCGACCGACGCGCCGCTGCGGGCGGCGATCGCGGCTGCGGTGAGGCCGGCCAGGCCGCCGCCGACCACGGCGACGTCGACGGGGATGTCGGATGTGATGTTGGATGTGGCGTCGGACGTGTTGGTCATGTCTCGTACCTCCTGCCCATCCGACGATCGGGCGGGAGAGAACGTGACAGTGATGGCATGATGCGGTCATGAGCGAGGACGAGTTCCGGACGCTGATCACCGGTGCGGGGTACCCCGAGGTGCGTGCGATCTCGTACGAGCCGAACCAGGCGCCCGAGTTGCACACCCACGACTTCGACGCCAAGGGCGTCGTCCTCACCGGTGCGCTCACGATCGTGCTCGACGACGGTGCCACCACGTTCGAGGTCGGCGAGGTGTACGACGTGCCGGCCGGCACGCGCCACGCGGAGCACACCGGCGACGCAGCCACGTCGGTGATCGTCGGCGTGCGTCCGGCGTGACGTCGTGACCGATCCGTTGGCACCCCAGGCCGATGTGGTCGTCATCGGGGGCGGCGTCGTCGGCGCCTGCGTCGCACTGTCGGCCGTCCGCGCCGGACGACAGGTGCTGCTGGTCGAGCGCGGCGAGGTGTGCGGCGCGGCGTCGAGCGGCAACGCGTGCTGGGTCGCGACGTCGCACTCGACACCCACCGCAGCGCCCGGTGTGATCGGTGAGGGGTTGCGCTACCTGCTCGACCCCGGCAGCCCGTTCTCGATCCGGCCCCGCCCGAGCATGGCACTGCTGCGCTGGTTGTGGAGCTTCCGGCGGGCGTGCAACGACGGCCGCGTGTTCGAGCGAGCCGAGACGCTGCTCGCGCTCAGCCGGCGCAGCCACGAGCTGTTCCGATCGCTGCGCGACGAGCTCGGGTTCGCATTCGTGGAGCAGGGGCTGCTCCACGTGCAGCTGTCCGACGAGACCCGACGCGCCGCCGCGGAGGACGCCGAACTCTTCGCGCGCCTCGGGATCGAGGCCGTGCTGCTCGACCGGGACGGAGCGCTCGAGTACGAGCCGCGGCTGCAGCCCGACGTGCGGTCGGCGATGTACACGCCGGAGCTCGCCCACCTCGACCCGGTCGAGTTCACCGAGGCCGTCATGGGGCGTGCGGTCGCCGAGGGCGCCGTCGTGCGGGAACGTGTGTCGGTGGACGACGTGCGGGTCGACGATGGGCGCATCCGTTCCCTGACGACGTCCGCGGGGACGGTCGAACCCACCGACGTCGTGCTCGCGGCGGGTGCGTGGTCCGAGCCGCTCGCTCGGATGCTCGGCGCACCGATCCTGATGCAGCCGGCCAAGGGCTACAGCGTGACGGTTCGGCGACGGTCGCCCGAGCAGGGCCCGAGCCGACCGATGATGATCGACGACGGCCGGGTCGCGGTGACGCCGCTCCCGGGCGGCCGATTCCGGTTCAGCAGCACCCTCGAGCTGGCGGGGTTCGACCCGTCCGTGAACGACCGGCGGCTGGCGGTGAACCGAGACGCACTGCAGCGGGTGCTGCCCGACATGGACGAGCTCGACGCGGCGCCGGCCTGGTCGGGCTACCGGCCGTTGACCGCCGACACCCTGCCGTACATCGGGCGCAGCGAACGGGTCGCGAACCTCGTGTTCGCCACCGGCCACGGCATGCTCGGGCTGACCCAGGCGCCCGGTACCGGCGAGCTGGTCGCCCAGGTGCTCACCGGCCAGCCCACATCGATGCCGCTCGCACCGATGTCACCCGACCGCGGCTGAGCCGGCGATCCTCAGCCGCCGAGGCGTCGCATCACGACCGCGACGTACGGCCGCTGGTCGCCCTCGCGAGACGGCGGGACGAGCTCGTGTCCCTCGACGAACTCGAACGTCGGAACGAACTCGGCGGCGAGCTCACCGATCGAGTACCGGCGCACCGGGAGCCCGGCGCACGTGTCGGGTCCGGTGGGCGCGAACGTGGCGACGATCAGCGTGCCGCCCGGGACGACCGACTCGTTCAACGCCGCGCGGTAGGCGTCACGGTCGGCCGGTTCGACGAGGAAGTGAAAGACGGCGCGGTCGTGCCACAGCCGCCACTGACGGCCGGGCGGGCCGTCGAGCAGGTCGGCGCGGATCCAGTGCATCGCGCCGGTGTGCTGCCACAAGGCGCTGCGCGACATCGCGAGCGCCTGCTCGCTGAGGTCGAGCACCGTCACGTCGTCGTACTGCGCGCGGATCAGTTCGAGCGCGAGCGTGCTCGCCCCACCGCCGACGTCGATCACCGAGTCGGTGGGCTGGGAGTGTGCGCGCACCAGCGCGAGCGTGGACGGGACCGGTTCGTACCAGGCCAGTTCGGTCGGCGGGCGGCCGGTGTAGATCGAATCCCAGTGGTCGAGGGACATGGCCATCACCTCCGCGTACATCGTCCCG
>JAUHYJ010000348.1 GCA_030425785.1 Acidimicrobiia bacterium
CGGCGACGAGCCCCCGCAGCGGGCGGGCTTCCAGCTGCGCGGCAAGACGGCGGGGCTGATCGGCTACGGCGTCATCGCCCGCTATCTGGCCGACGTGCTGCGGGCGATGGGCCTGACCGTGCTCGTGACCGATCCGTACACCGACGACGCCGCCGCCGACGGGTTCGAACAGACCTCGTTCGACGATCTCCTCGGCCGCTCCGACATCGTGTTGCCCCTGGCCCTGTCGACGCCCGAGACCGAGAACATCATCGACGCCGACGCACTCCGGGCGATGCGGCGCGGCGCCCTGCTCGTCAACGTCTCGCGCGGTGAGCTGCTCGACGAGCAGGCGGTGGCCGACGCCCTCGACGCCGGCCACCTGGGTGGCCTGGCGATGGACGTCGGACGTGCACCCGACCAGCGCCCGTCCCCCGATCTCGCCGCCCGACCCGGCGTGGTCGCGACGCCCCACCTCGGCGGCCTGACCCCCGAGAACGCCGACGCGCAGGCGTACAGCTCGGTCGAGCAGGTCGCGGCGATGACGCACGGCGAGATACCGCCCCGCTCGGTGAACGCCGACGAGGCGCACCGGTTGCGCGCGTGGTGGAACCGGTGAGCTTCCCCGAGGGTGCGTGCGACACCCACATGCACGTCTACGACGGGCGGTACCCGTCGTCGCCATCGGCCACGTTGTTCCCGCCCGACGCGTCGGTCGACGACTACCGAGCCGTCCAGGCCGAGCTCGGCCTCCGACGCGTGGTGGTCGTCCAACCGACGACGTACGGGCTCGACAACTCGTGCCAGATCGATGCGGCGGCGCGACTCGGCGACGACGCCCGACTCGTCGTGGTCGTCGACGCCACCGCGACCGACGCCGAACTCGAACGCCACGACGCGCTCGGTGCTCGCGGCGCCCGGTTCCACATGCTGCCAGGGGGCGCCGTCGGCTGGGAGGCGATGCGACCGGTCGCGGAACGGATCGCGCCGCTCGGCTGGCACATCCAGCTGCAGACGGACGGCAACCTGCTCCCCGAGCGGCTGGACGAGCTGATGGCGTTGCCGTGCCCGCTGGTCGTCGACCACGTCGGCCGGTTCATGCCGCCGCCGACCATCGACTCGCCGGCGTTCAACGCCCTGCTCGCCCTGCTCGACACCGGACGCTGCTGGGTCAAGCTGTCGGCCCCGTACGAGTCGACGCACGACGGCGCACCGCACTACCCGACCGTCAGCGCACTCGTGCGCGAACTGATCGAACGACGACCCGACCGCCTGCTGTGGGCCACCAACTGGCCGCATCCCGGCCAGGCCGACCCACCCACCATCGACCAGATCCGTGATCTGACGCTCGACTGGTTGCCGACCGACGAACTGCGCCGACAGGTGATGGTCGAGAACCCCGCCATCCTGTACGGGTTCGACACCTGAAGGAGATCTCCACGATGCCAGCGATGCCCGACCCCGCCGAACTCCCCGACGTCGAGAACTACGCCCGGTACCCGTCGCTCGTCGACCGGACCGTGTTCGTCACCGGCGGCGCCGACGGCATCGGCGCCGCCATCGTGCGTAACTTCGCCCGCCAGGGCAGCAAGGTCGCCTTCGTCGACAAGAACGTCGAGTACGCCGAGCGGAACGTGCAGGCGTGCGTCGACGCCGGAGCAGCACACACGCCCCGGTTCTACGAGGTCGACCTGCTCGACATCGAGGCGCTCCAGGCGGCCTGTGCGCAGGCGATCGACGACCTCGGCGGTGTCACCGTGCTGGTGAACAACGCCGCGAACGACGAGCGGCACACCTGGGACGAGATGACGGTCGACTACTGGAACGACCGCATCAACGTGAACCTGCGGCACTACTTCTTCGCCATCCAGGCGCTGGCGCCGAACATGATCGAGGGCGGCACGGGCTCGATCGTCAACATCGGTTCGTCGAGCTACATGATGCAGGAGGACTTCTTCCCCGGCTACGCGATCGCGAAGTCGGCGGTCGAGGGCATCACCCGCACGATGGCGCGCACCTTCGGGCCGAGCAACGTGCGGGTCAACACGGTGCTGCCCGGCTGGTGCGTCACCGAGCGGCAGCTGGAGAAGTGGTGGTCGCCCGAGGGCGAGGCCGGCACGATGGCCGACCAGGCTCTGAAGAAGCGGATCTACCCCGACGAGTTCGCCCAGATGGTGCTGTTCCTCGCCGCCGACGACGGCGGCGCCTGCACCGCCCAGAGCTTCATGGTCGACGGCGGCCGCTTCTGACACCTCTCGCCGGTCACCGGCGTCGGCCCGCCGCCTCCCCGGACAGGAAGGCGTCCGCCCGGTCGAGCACGCCGTCGATGACGTCCGGGGTGCCCGAGACGATGGCCACGAGGGGCAGGACGTCGTCGCCGGGCGGCGCGACCAGCGCCCGGACGAGATCCGGACCCCGCAGGGTCCATCGACCCTCAGCCGGCTGCGCCTCGGCGACGACGTCGTCAGCGAGAACGAACTCCGACGACGACGGGCAGGGGCTCCGCGCCACCAGCGCAGCCCCGAGCGCAGCGCGCGCTGTGGCCTCGTCGACACGGACGAGCTGGACGAACACCCCGGCGCCCGACGGCGTGCCGTACGACGCAGCCACCGTCGCCGCGCCTTCCAGGTCCTCGGTCGCAGTTCCGCACACCGGCCACGTCATCGACTCGTAGCGGGTGAGCTCGAGGCCGGTCTGCTCCCAACCATCGGCCTGCAGGCCCAAGGGGTCCTCGCCGACGAGCGCCGCGAGATCGTCGAGGGGGGTGGTGGAGTCCTCCGGCGATGCCGCCGTCGCCTCGCGCCGCAGCGCCGTGGACGCGCGCTCCACGAGCAGCTGCAACGTCTCGTCATCAGCGGCGTTGCCGACCCGGAGCAGCACCGCCCCGCCGTCCGCGTCGACGACCGCGAGCCACGCCGACCCGGTCTGGCGGTGGGCCGACACCTCGACATCCGGCGAGGCATCGAGGTCGAGCTGCTCGTAGCCGTCGAGGTTCGCGGCCTCGCAATCGCGCAGGTCGGTCAGCGGCGTCAGCCGGTCGAGCGCCGTGGCGCGGTCCGCGTACTGCAGCTGCGTCACTCGGAGGAACGCCTCGCCGCTCCCCGTGTACTCGTCGATCACGACCTCGTGCCCGTCGAGCGCATCGAGCTCGCGCATCTCGTCGCAACCGATCTCGTCGATGACGGCGAAGCGCGACCGGCTGTGCCGGGTGAGTGTCCATCCGTCGCCGGCGAGCCCGAGCGCGTCGACCGGCACGTCGGGGGCGGGCACGAGCACACGATCGACGGCACCGGACGTCGACGTGGGAGCGGACGGTGCCGATCCGCGTGTCCCGACGAACGCGAACCCCACGAGGACGGCCACGACACACGCCGCTGCACCCACGATCGCCCACCGGCGGGGCGACCGTCGGTGCGGATGCGTCCGCACCGCGGTCTCGGGAGAGACCGGTTCGTCGGTCTCCGCTGCGAGGGTGTCGCCGAACGCGCGCAACTGGCGTTCGAGTTCATCGGGCATCGATCGTCACCTCCAGGGCAGCTCGCAGCTTCGTCATCGCACGGGCGATGTGCGTCCGGAGCGTCGAGACGTCGACCTCGAGCACCTCGGCCGCCTCGCGCAGCGTCCACCCGAGCGCGTGAACCAGCACCACGCCGACCCGCTGCGGTTCGGTCAACGCCTCGAGCGCCGGGGCGAGTTCCGGCTCGAAGTCGGGACATCCGTGCGCCGCACGGACCGGCAGGTACCCGACCGGGCGGAAGTGACGGCGGGCCTCGCTCTGGCCGGCGCGGTAGAGATAGCCCGCCGGGTTGGCCATCGCACCGACCCGCTCCCAGTGCTCGAATCCGTAGGCCATCGCCTCGGCCGCTGCGTCGGCACCGACGTCCGCGCCGTACGCGGCGACGAGCGCGGCTCGCAGCCGCGGCCCGTCGCGTCGGACGAACTCCTCGTACGTCACATCCGTGGAAACCATCGACCCGCCCGGAAGTGTGACATGCCGCAGCGCATCGGCTCGCTCGCCTGCGGCCGAACTGGCATGATGGGCGACCGCCATGCCACGCCGCAGCCACGACGAAGTGACGGCGCTCCTGCGCCAGGACATCCTCGAGGGCACGTACGCGCCCGGTGACCGGCTGGTCGAGCTGAACCTGGCCGAGCGCTACCGGGCCGGTCGTGCGGCGATCCGTTCGGCACTCGTGGAGTTGGCCACCGAGGGGCTCGTCGACCGCGAGGTGAACCGTGGGGCGACCGTCCGCAAGCTGCGTGTCGAGGAGGCGATCCAGATCACCGAGGCGCGCTCGGCGCTCGAGAGCCTCATCGCTGCCGCGGCGGCCACGACCGCAACCGACGACGAGCGCGACGAGCTCGGCATGCTCGAGTTGCAGATGCGCGACGCCGTCAAGCGTGAGGCGTGGGTCGACTACTCCGACCTGAACGCCGTGCTCCACCGCCGGATCCGCGAGATCAGCCGCCACGAGGTCGCCGGCGACCTCGTGGCGATGCTCCGCAACCGGAGCGCCCGCCACCAGTACCGGCTCGCCCTCATGCCCGGTCGGCCACACGAGTCACTCGAGCAGCACGCGGCCATCATCCGGGCGATCGTGCGTGGCGATGCCGCGGGAGCGAGCGCGGCGATGACGTCGCACCTGCTGTCGGTGATCGACGTCCTGCGCCACTGGGACACCGAGCCGTCGGCCTGAGCGGTACGGTGACGCCGTGGCCGATGTCTTCCATCTCGGGCTCGAACG
>JAUHYJ010000349.1 GCA_030425785.1 Acidimicrobiia bacterium
GCACTCGTGTGGGGCGACCAGGACCCGTTCTTCCCGGTCGCGGCGGCTCGCCAGATGGTCGGCGACTTCCCGAACGCCACACTGACCGAGATCCCCGGCGTCGGGCTGTTCTCGCACGAGGAGGATCCGGCGGCCGTCGCCGCGGCGCTGCTCCCGGTGCTGACCCGCTGAACGATCCGCGATCAGCGATCAGCGGGCGGTGTAGCCGGCGTCGACGTGCACGATCTCGCCGGTCATGTAGCTCGCATCCTCGGAGGCGAGGAACACGACCACCTTCGCGATCTCGTCGGGCTCCGCGAGCCGCTTCATCGGGATGGTCGCGTCGGCCAACGCCTGGAGGTCGGCCGCGGACGGCGGACGTTCGCGCTGGGACGACAGCATCGGCGTGCGCACCTCGCCGGGCGCGACGGCGTTGACGCGGATGCCCTGCTCGACGTGGTCGAGCGCCAGCGCCTTGGTGAGCTGGTGCACTGCGCCCTTCGACACGCAATACGCCGTGGCGCCCGCTGAACCGACCCCACCCCAGATCGATCCGAAGTTCACGATCACACCCGATCCGGCCGCAGTCATGTGTCGGAGCGCCGCCCGGCACAGGAAGAACATCCCGTCGACGTTGACCCGCATGACGCGACGCCAGTCGTCGTCGGAGGTGTCGAGCGAGTCGGCGCGATGGATCGTGCCGGCAGCATTGACGAGCACGTCGACGGCACCGAACCGGTCGACGATCGAGTCGACCGTGGCGTCGCAGAACGCCGAGTCACCGACGTCGCCGGCGTAGACGGCAGCTGTGCTCCCCTGGCTCGAGCAGGCGGCGGCCGTCTCGGCGGCGCCCGGTTCGTTCAGGTCGATCAGCGCGAGCGTGGCGCCGCGCGAGGCGAACTCACGTGCGGTCGCAGCCCCCATCCCCGACGCCGCTCCGGTGACGGCGCCCACCCGGTCGCTGAAGTCGCTCATGGCGAGGCCTCCCCTGACGCCGCGTCGAACTGGCTGCCGCCATAGGTCTGACCGGTCGGCTGCAGCTCGATCCGGTTGATGTTCACGTGTGCGGGCACACCGACGGCGTAGGCGATCGCATCGGCCACCTCGGCGGCCGTGACCTCGTCGACCCCGGAGTCCTTGGTCACCGCACGCCGAGTGGGGTCCGTGATCGCCACGTCGTAGAACTCGCTCTGCACCCGGCCCGGGCAGATCTCGGTCACCCGCACGCCCGTTCCCCGCAGTTCGAGCCGCAGGTTCGTCGAGAGGCGGTGGATCGCACCCTTGGTCGCGCCGTAGCTCGCGGCGGCGAGCGGGTACAGCCCGGCCATCGAGCCGATGTTGACGACGTGCCCACTCCCCCGTTCGGTCATGCCGCGCAACACGGCGGCGGTCACGACCAGCACCGCCGTGACGTTCGTGTCGACCGATGCGACGATGTCGTCGAGCGACGAGCCGGCGAGCGTGCCGTCCATCCGGCCGAGCCCAGCGTTGTTGACCAGCACGTCGATGGGTCCGATCGCGTCGACCAGCGCGGTCATCGCGGCGGCGTCTCGCACGTCGACCGCGTGGACCACACAGCCGGTGTCGGCGGCCAGGGCGTCGAGCCGATCGGCGCGCCGTGCCGTCGCGTGCACGATCCATCCGTCGGCCGCGAACCGCTCGGCGGTCGCGGCGCCGATCCCGCTCGACGCTCCGGTGACGAGCACGACCCGCCGGGGAGCGTGCGGCCGGGTGTCCTCGTCGTCTCCTGCCATCGCGTGGGAGAGTACTCCCCGGACCGACCGACCCCGAAGGGAGCCAGGCATGTCGACCGTGCCCCTGCAGCTCGACGAGATCCACGCCCTCGCACGCGACTGCCTGCTCGCGCACGGCTGCGACGAGCCGAACGCCGACGCCGCGGCGCGGACCATGACCGCCGCCGAGCGCGACGGTGCCGTGTCGCACGGGCTCTTCCGCCTGCCCGGGCACCTCGTCTCGCTCGACAGCGGCAAGGTGAACGGTCGGGCACGACCACGCGAGGAACGGTTGACCGACAGCGCGATCCGCCTCGACGGCGACCGCGGCTTCGCCCCGCTGTCGATCGAGTACGGCACACCGCTCCTGGCCGATGCCGCCGAACGGCAGGGCGTCGCCGTCCTGCTGATCCGGCACAGCTTCCACTTCGCCGCGCTGTGGCCCGAGGTCGAGGCATTGGCCGAGCGGGGGCTGGTCGGCCTCGCGTGCACGGTGCACACCCCCATGGTCGCCCCGTTCGGCGCCACGCGGGCGTTCTTCAGCACGAACCCGATCGCATTCGCGTACCCGCGCCCCGGCCGCGATCCGTACGTGTTCGACATGGCCACGGCCGCGCGCGCCCGTGGCGACATCGGCGTCGCAGCACGCGACGGCCACGAGCTGCCGCCCGGTGTCGGGCTCGACGCCGACGGCAACCCGACGACCGACGCGCGCAAGATCCACGACGGCGGCGTGATCCTGCCGTTCGGTGGCTACAAGGGCTCGGCGATCGCGACGATGATCGAGCTGCTCGCCGCCGGTCTCGTCGGCGACTACTTCAGCTACGAGGCGATCGAGGCCGACAACCGCGACGGCGGACCGGCGATCGGTGGCGAGTTCGTGCTCGCGATGTCACCCGAGGTACTGGCCGGGCCCGGTTGGGCCGACCACAGCGAGGCCTTCCTCGACGAGCTCGCCGGGATGGAGGGCGTCCGCCTGCCCGGGGCACGCCGGTTCGCGCATCGACAGGACACCGGGCCCCGCCACGTCAACGCCGAGCTGGTCGAGTCGCTGCGCGCTCAGCGCTGACGCGTCGCGCGGAACGCCGACGGCGAGCTGCCGGTCCGGCGACGGAAGAAGCGGGCGAAGTACGACTGGTCGTCGAACCCGAGCTCGACCGCGAGCGTGCCGACCGGCACGGCGGTGTACCGGAGGCGGCGGCGCGCCTCGAGTTCGAGCCGGTCCTGGACGACCTCGAACGCCGTCCGGCCGCTGGCGCGTTGACACAACCGGTTGAGCGAGCTCTCCGAGACGTGCAGGCGCTCGGCATACCAGGCCACCGGGTGATGCTCGGCGAAGTGCTCCTCCACGAGCTGGCGGAACTCGCGGAACCGGTCACCGTCGGGCGCCGTCTGCTCGTCGTCGCGCCGCACCCGGCGGGCGAGCGTGGTCAGGAGCACCAGGGTGAGCCACTGCGCCATCGCGTCGTGCGCGGCGTCGAGGCTCGTCAGCTCGCGGTCGATCGCGGCGCACAAGGAGGCGAGCTCGTCGGCATCGGCATCGGCGAGTGGCATCACGGCCGGGCGGTCGAACACGCCCCACCGCAACCACCGTCCGAGCTCGGCCGTGATCAGCTGGTCCTCGTCGAGCATCACGACCCAGCCGGTCGAGGCGGGCTCGACGTCGAGGCCGTGCGCTGCTCCCGACGGGATCGTGGCCACCGCCGGGGCCTGCATCGCCGTCGGGTGGCCGTCGACGGTCAGGTCGATGCCGCCGCCCGTCAGCAGCACCAGCTGGGCGAGCCCCCGGTGGGCGTGCACGTCGATCGTCCAGTCATACCGCTCGCTGCGGTGCCGGAGCCGTTCGACGTGGACGAAGTCGAACGGTCGGACGTCGTGCTCGCCGTACAACCCGTAGTGCGGGATCACGCCGGTGTCCGGCGAACCGGAGGTCGAAGCTTCCACTGACGGGATCGTACCGAAGATCGACATCTTCATCCCTTCCATCAGGGGTTCGGCGTTCCTACTGTCGACGACATGTTCCGCTTCGACCCGTTCTCGCCCGAGACCGACGCCGATCCGTTCCCGGCGTATCGGACGCTGCGCGACGAGTACCCGTGCTTCTGGAGCGACGACGCCGGGATGTGGGTCCTGTCGCGTTACCACGACGTCGTGGCGGCGCTCGACGACTGGGAGACGTTCTCGTCGGCGCACGGGAACATGATGACCGAGCTGCCGGGTCGGGCCGGGGCCACGCTGGGGACGACCGACCCGCCGCACCACGACCGGTTGCGGGGCTTGATCCAGCACGCGTTCATCCGTCGCAACCTCGACTCGCTCGAGGAACCGATCCATCAGATCGCCGTCGACGCGGCCGCCGACCTGGCAGGCCGCGACCGGTTCGACTTCATCGAGGACTTCTCGTCGAAGTTCACCGTGCGGGTGCTGTTCGCCGTGCTCGGGCTGCCGCTCGTCGACGAACAGATCGTGCGCAGCAAGGCGATCCTGATGGTGCAGAACGACCCGGCGACCCACGCCAAGGGCCCCGAGCACATCGCGGCGTTCGAGTGGATGAAGGACTACGCCCAGTCGGTGATCGACGAGCGACGCAGGCACCCGCAGGACGATCTGATCACGCACTTCGCGCAGGCCGAGATCGACGGCGACCGACTCGACGAACGCGAGGTGCTGCTGACGACCACCACCCTGCTGATGGCGGGCGTCGAGTCGCTCGGCGGGTTCATGTCGATGTTCGCGCTCAACCTCGCCGACTTCCCCGACGCCCGCCGGGAGTGCGTCGACCAGCCCGAGCTGCTCCGTCGTGCCATCGAGGAGTCGTTGCGCTACAACACGTCCGCGCAGCGCTTCAAACGACGACTCACCCGCGACCACGAGCTGCACGGGCAGACGATGCGCGAGGGCGACTTCGTGTGTCTGGCGTTCGGCTCAGCGAACCGCGACGAGCGCAAGTTCCCCGACCCCGACGTGTACGACATCCACCGCCGCACCCAGGGCCACCTGGGGTTCGGTGG
>JAUHYJ010000350.1 GCA_030425785.1 Acidimicrobiia bacterium
CCGCGGCCGGCGAACAGCGTGCTCGACAACGCCGCGCTGCGGGCGGCGGGGGTGCCGCTCCTGCGGCACTATCGCGAGCCGCTCGAGGATCTCGTTCGCCGCCTCAGCTGATCTCGAGCAACTCGCAGACCGGGTCGATGCCGATCAGTTCGATGTCGTCGCGGCGGAGATGCTCGTCGTAGTGCGCCCGCGGCATCTCGAAGCCGATCATCTGGTCGGCCGTCGTGTCGTCTCGCAGCATTCGTCGGCGGCCCTGCTCGGTGTACCCGAGTGAGCGGGTCACGCCGAGCGACGGGCCGTTGTCGTGCCAGGCGCCGGTGAGCGCCCACTCGGCGCCGAAGCCCTCGAATCCGAGCGCAAGGGTCGCGAGTCGCATCTCCTTGCCGATGCCCTGGCCCTGGAACTCACGGCCGAGCCACGACCCGGTCTCGAATTGGCGCATCCTGGCGAACTCGCTCGCCAGCAGGCCGCTCGAGCCGACCACGACGCCGTCGACCTCGACGGCGAAGTTGATGTTCCACGACGCGGCGGACATCTCGGCCCGGCATCTCCACCAGAACTGCAGGGCGTTCCGCTGGAGCGCGGGCGGTTCGGCACGCGTCCACGGCATGCCGAACGGCATCCAGCCGGCGTCGTGGATGCCGCGTTCGATCAGCGCGACCAGGTCGAGCGCGACCTCGTCGGTGATCGGCCGAAGCGTCAACCGAGCCGTGCGGACCTCGAGATCGAACAGCGGCCAGTACGGGTGCGCCATGGCTCCATGACAGCAGACCCGCCTACCCTCGTCGTCGATGGGTTTCACGCGCGCCGAACTCGAGTCGTTCCGCGACGCCGAGGTGCCCGACCTCGTCGGGCCGGGCCTGCGGCTGCTGTTCGTCGGGATCAACCCGGGGCTCTGGACCGCGGCGACGCAGACACACTTCGCGCACCCGGGCAACCGCTTCTATCCGGCGCTGCTGCTCGGCGGGGTGATCGAGCGGGAGATCGACCGGGGGACCGGCATGACCGATGCCGACCGCGCCCACCTGATCGAGCGTGGCATCGGCATCACGAACGTCGTGCGGCGCGCCACCGCCAAGGCATCCGAGCTGGCGGCGGCCGAGCTGCGCGAGGGCGGTGAGCAGTTGCGGGCGTTCGTGCGCGACCACGCGCCGACGGTCGTCGCCGTCGCCGGGGTGACCGCGTACCGAACGGCGTTCCGGCAGCCGAAGGCGCAGACGGGCCGCCAGGATGAACCGTTCGAGGGCGCCGAGCTCTGGATCGTGCCGAACCCGAGCGGCCTCAACGCCCACGAGACGGTCGAGTCGCTCGCCGCGGCCTACCGCGCGCCGGCCGTCGCCGCCGGCGTCGTCGACTGATCACAGCAGGAACGTCAGCGCCACCGACGACGCCACCGCAGCGCCGACCGCCGGGGTCACGAGCACGCGCATCGCCGGCGCGCTGAGCGTCCACACCAGCCCGCCCTTCACGAGGGTGTTCGAGGCCGCGGCCAGCACGATGGCGTTCGCCGCGGTCTGGTCGGCGACCTCGCCGTCACCGCGGGAGAGCTCGGCCATCGACAGGGTGATCGCGTCGACGTCGGTGAGGCCCGACGCGATCGCGCCGACGTACACACCGGTCTCGCCGAGGTACATCGACAGTGCCTTGGACCCGATCAGCACCACGCCGTAGAGCAACCCGAACTTGACGGCGGGGCCGACGCTGAACGGGTTCGAGAACCGCTCCTCGCCATCACCGTCGTCATCGGCCGAAGCGCCGTTGCGGCGGAACGCGACGACACCCGCCCACACGGCGACCACCGCACCGCCGACGCCGATCGGGATCGCCGTCTCGGCGAGCAGCTCCGGATTGACGACGCCGACCTCGACGAGGACGCGCGCGTACATGATCGTCCAGGCCAACAGGACCGCCATGGCGAGTGCCCGCAGGAGACCGTGCGACGACTTGCTGCGCTCGCTCATCGTCAAGGTGACCGCGGTGGACGACACGAGACCGCCGAGGATGCCCGTCAGGCCGATCCCGCGTCGGGCGCCGACGAACTTGATGAGCACGTAGCCGAGGAACGACAGGCCGAGGATGAACACGACCATCAACCCGATCTTGAACGGGCTGGCGGCATCGAACGGTGCGGGCCCGAGCGGCTCGCGCGGCAGCACCGGCAGCACCAGTGCGACGAGCACGGCGAACTGCACGGTCGCCTCGACGTCCTGCCGGTCGAGCCGCTCGACGAGCGCGTTGGTGTACGGCTTCGCAGCCAGCAGTGCGGTCGTGCCGACGCCGATCGCGCCCGCCACGGTCAGCTCGCCGACCCCGGCGACCGCGCCGGCCAGGAACGCCACGATGGCGGCGATCTCCGTCGTCAGTCCCGTCGAGCCCTCGCGAACGCTGCCGAAGTAGCCGATCGCGACCACGCCTCCGACCACCACGAGGGCGACGCCGAGCGGCAACGCGCTGTCGAGTTCGAGCGACAGCAGGGCGCTGATCGCGCCGGACACGGCGAGCAGCGAGAACGTCCTGGCCCCGGCGAAGAGGTCGTCGGGGTCGTCGTGCTTCGCGAACTGGCGTTGCAGGCCGACGAGCAGTCCGAGCGCCAGCGCGACACCCAGTCTGGCCATGAGCTGGTTCAGGCCGACCTCGCCGGACGCGTCGACGGCGAGGTGGATCGCGGTCATGCCATCGGTTGTACCCGATCTCGCGGCAGCCGAACAGATCCGGACGTCCTGCGGACGCGCGTCGTGGCGCCCCGCCCCCGATGGCGGCGTCCCGGCGCACTGGCCCGGCATGATGGGGGGATGCCCGAGCCGTTGCGCGTCGCCTACACGCTCGAACAGCTCTGGCACGACGTGCCTGGCGGGACGGCGGTCGCCGCGCTGCGCGTCCTCGAGGCCCTGCTCGACCGGGACGACGTCGAACCGATCGCCGTGGTCGGGCGCCACCGGCGTGGCCCGTCGGCGGGGTTCGCCGCACCCGGTGCGCCGCTCGCGCGGCTGCCGCTGGCACGCCCGTGGCTGTACGAGACGTGGAACCGCTTCGAGCGTCCCGTCGTCGATCGCGCGACGGGTCCCATCGACCTCTGCCACTCGACGACCGCGATCCCGGCAGCCACGTCAGCACCGCACGTCGTGACCGTGCACGACGTCGCGTTCGTCCACGCGCCCGAACGCTTCACCGGTCACGGCGCTCGCGTGATGCGAGCCGGCCTCGAGCGTTGCCGCGCCGCCGACCTGATCCTGTGCCCGACCCGTGCGACCGCGGACGATCTCGTCCGGCTCGGCTTCGACGAGGCGCAGCTCCGGGTCGTGCCGTGGGGCGTCGAGCCCGCCCCGACACCGCCCGAACCCGTGCTCGCCGAGGTGCGCGCCCGTCTCGACCTGCCCGAACGGTTCGTGCTGTTCGTCGGCACGATCGAGCCACGCAAGAACCTGCCGGCCCTCGCCGACGCCGTCGCGCGTCTCGACGATCCGATGCCGCTCGTGGTCGCCGGTGCGACGGGATGGGGCGCGGTCGACGTCGGCTCGACGGCCGATGTCCGGTTCCTCGGCTTCGTCACCGAGCACGACCTCGATGCGCTGTACGCCAGCGCGACCGTGTTCGCGTACCCGAGCCTCGAGGAGGGGTTCGGCTTGCCGATCCTCGAGGCGATGGCGGCCGGCGCACCGGTGGTGACCTCACGAGGTGGAGCGACCGAGGAGGTCGCGGACGGCGCAGCCGTGCTCGTCGATCCCGCCGATGTCGACTCGATCGCGGACGGTCTGACGCGGGCTGCCGCCGACCGCACGAGCTGGACGGCTGCGGGTCGGCGCCGTGTCGCCGCCGCCGGCTGGGCGTCGACGGCGGCCGCGACCGTCGCCGCGTACCGGGAGGTCGCTCGATGACGCTCCGGGTGGCGGTGAACCTGACGTGGGTCGCTCCCGGTCGGGTCGGCGGGTCGGAGGAGTACCTCGTGCGCCAGATGCTCGGGATCGGGGCCGCCGCGCCGTCGGTCGAGCCGACCCTGTTCGCGAGCCCCGCGTTCTTCGGCGCCCACCCCGAACTCGACGGCTTCGGTCGCCGGGTCGCTCCGCTCTCGCGCGACAACCGGGCCGCGCGGCTCGCGATCGAGCACTCGTGGCTGGCATGGCACTCGCGGGGGTTCGACGTCGTACACCACGGCGGTGGCACGGTGCCGGCGGGCGGGCCGGGTCCGGTCGTCGTGACGGTGCACGACCTGCAGTACCTCGAGTTCCCGCAGTACTTCAGCCCGGTCCGTCGCCGCTATCTGGCGGCCGCCATGCCCCCGTCGATGCGCCGCGCCGCGGTCGTGGCCACCCCGAGCGAGTTCGTCCGCGAGACGGTCGTCTCGTCGTTCGGGGTCGACCCCGAACGGGTCGTCGTGGTGCCGCACGGGGTGCCCGACATCGCCCGGCCGGCCGAGGACACGATCGACGCCGTACGTCGGCGGTACCGGGTGGCCGATCGTCCGTACGTCGTGTATCCGGCGGTGACGCACCCGCACAAGCGGCACGATGTGCTCGTCGAGATGCTCGACTACCTCGACGATGTCGCCGTGGTGCTCCCGGGCGGCGCCGGGCGGGCGGAGGCACGCGTCGCCGAACGCGTCGCCACCTCGCGCCACGCCGCGCGCATCGTGCGTCCGGGTCGGGTCCCGGACGACGATCGCGACGCACTCGTCGCCGGCGCTGCCGCGCTGGTCTTCCCGAGCGAGTACGAGGGGTTC
>JAUHYJ010000351.1 GCA_030425785.1 Acidimicrobiia bacterium
GCCGATCACGTCAGGGCCGTCGCCGGAGGCCTCGACCGCCGACGTCAGCACCCGATGAGGCGCCTCGGGCCAGCCGACCCAGAACGCCTCGGACAGCTCGGTGTCGAGGTCGCTCGCCTCGGCGAGTAGCTCGACGTACCGGTCGTGGGCCGTCGACTCGTGGGTGGCGACGAACCGGGTGCCGACCCGGACCGCATCGGCCCCGAGGTCGAACGCCCGTTGGACGTCACTCGCCGTGCCGATCCCGCCGGCTGCGACCACGGCGATCGAGTCGTCGACCGCCTGACGGATGGCCGACAGCAGGTCGTCGAGCTCGATCTCGCCGCGGACGTGGCCGCCGGCCTCGACCCCCTGGGCGACGACGTACCGGCAGCCGACGTCGACGGCGGCGCGCGCCTCGTCGACGGTGCCGACCTGCCAGCCGACGACGACGCCCTCCGGCACGAGGTCACGGTCCGGCCGGCCCCAGAACAGCTCGACGACCGGGAGCTGGTCGGCCGCGAGCTCGAATGCCTCTGGGTCGAGGAACTCGACGATGAATCCGGCGCCGACGGGCTGCTCGGTGAGCGACGCACACTCGTCGATCATGGCGGCGAGTTGGGAGGCGCGCCGGCTGCCGACACCGAGCATCCCGAGTCCGCCGGCGTTCGACACGGCCGCTGCCAGCGGAGCGGTGGCGATGCCGGACATGGCGGCGCACTGGATCGGCAGCCGACATCCGACGAGGTCGGTGAACCGGTCGCTCATCCACTCATCGTGACACGGCGACACGCGATCATGTCGAGATGGCGCTCGACCAGATCGATCCACTCGACGACTTCGACCACCGACCGATCACGTTCGACGACTGGGAGATCGTCACCCACGTCGCCGGGACGGGCCCGGCCGTGATCGTGATGACCGAGATCCCCGGCATCACCCCGCACGTCGCCCGCTTCGCCCGTTGGGTGCGCGACGCCGGCTTCACGGTCTGGATGCCGAGCCTGTTCGGCGACGACGGGGTGCCCGGCACCCACGATCGCGCGATGGCGGCATTCGCGCTCCCGTGCGTGCGCCGCGAGTTCGAAGCGTTCGCCGCCGGCGAGCCGAGTCCGATGGTGTCGTGGCTGCGTCAACTCTCAGCGCTCGCTCACGAGGAGTGCGGCGGTCCGGGCGTCGGTGCGATCGGCATGTGCTTCACCGGTGACTTCGCGCTCGGCATGATGCTCGAACCGTCGATGCTCGCACCGGTGATGTCCCAGCCGTCGGTACCCCTCGACGACCTCGAGACGACCTTCCTGCGCGGTGATGAGATGGACCGCGTCGCCGAGCGGATGCGTCGCGACGACCTCACGGTGCGCGCCTACCGGTTCGAGGGTGATCGGTACGCGACGGCGTCGAGGTTCGCCGCGTTCGAACGCTGCCTCGGTGACCGGTTCGTGCCGACGGTGCTCCCCGACGAGGCGGCGGGACCCGGCTGGACCGACTTCCCGCACAGTGTCGTCACGACCAACCTCGTCGACGAGGAAGGCCACCCCACGATCCAGGCGCGCGATGACATCATCGCCTTCTTCCGAGAGCGCCTGCTCGTCAGCTGACGTCCTGGTAGACGCGCCACTCGACGATCAGGCCGCGCCGCACCGTCCAGAACTCGGCCGAGGTGGCGTGGACCTCGGTGCCGTCGGGTTCGGTGTGCCACGACTCGTGCTCGACGGCGATCGTGTCGCCGCTCGCCGCGCGCAGCCGCTTGCGGATGCGGAGGTCGCGCCGGTCGCCCGTACCGACGCCGAGCGTCTCGACGTGGAACCGTCGCGCCTCCTCGGTGCCGAGCGCGACCCGGTCGCCGTTCCAGTGGATCGAGATGTCGGGGTCGTACAGCGCGAGCGCCCGGTCGAGGTCGTCGGCCAGGTACGTCGACTCGACGTGGCGGACCATCGCCTCGGCCTCGCTGCGATACAGCCCGGCGAGGCGGCGGGCCTCGTCGAAACCGGTGCGCCGGTCCATCGGGTCGACCAAGACGGCCCACATCCCGACCGCCCGCGCGCCGTCGACGCAGTACGTCATGTCGTCGAGGAACAGGATCTCGTTCGGGTCGAGGTCGAGCTCGCGCGCTGCGTTCAGGTAGGCCTCGGGGTTGGGCTTGCCGCCGTGGGCCTGGGCGTCCGAGAAGGTGTCGAAGCTCGCCAGCATCGGGATCGACTGGAAGAAGCTCATCCCGTTGATGCCGACGCCGTCGTTGGTGAGCGCGCCGATCTTGAGCCCGGCGGCCTGCGCCTCGCGGATCAGCCGTGCCGCCTCGGGGTGCACGAACGCATCCGGCTCGTGCTCGGAGAAGGGGAGCGCCCGGAACAGTGACCGCCAGTCGTCCCACCCGTTCGTCGCGGCGAACTCGGCCCAGTAGCCGGTGAACGACAACTCACCGGCCAGGTAGCGCCGCCACACCGGATCGCCGTCGGGGTCGAGCGGCCCACGCCCGACGATCGTCCGACCGGTGTTGCGCTCGACCTGGTCGAGCAGTTGCCACTGCTCGGTCGAGACCACTTCGCCGATGTCGAACAGGAGCGCACGAATCATGCCGCCATCCTGGCAAGGGGTAGGTGCTGCTGCGCGCTCGACGTTCGCCGCCACAGGACCGGGGCGGAGGAATGGCACGTTGCCGCATGCGAAGGTGCTCTCCCTCGAGTCGCTCGCGGACTTGGGTGCCTTCGGGGCGGATGGTGAGCCAGGCGCCGAGGGCGTCGCGGTGCACGGTGAGCCGCGGGGCTTCAAGGGTTGTGGCGTCGGCACAGGACGGTGCCGTTGTCGGGGTCGGTCAGGCCGTCGGCCGCCGGCGATGACGTGGCACGTCATCGCTCTCGCCGAGGTGCTCTGCGCACGATCGTTGCATGACCGATACTGCAACTCCCGACATCGCCCAGCCCGTGATCGACGCGTACTTCGATTCCTGGAACCGCACCGAGCCGGCCGAGCGGACCGCTGCGATCGAGCGGGCGTTCGCGCCGGACGCCCACATGGCCGATCCGCTCGTCGACGTCACGGGTCACGACGAGCTGGCGGCCGTCTTCGCACAGTTCCACGCGACGTACCCCGGCCACTCGTTCCGGCAGGTCGGCGGCGTCGACGGCCATCACGGTCTCGTGCGCTGGGGGTGGGAGATGGTCGATCCGGCGGGATCGGTGGCGCTCGCCGGGATCGACATCGGGGTGGTCGCCGACGACGGCCGCCTGGTGCGGGTCGCCGGGTTCTTCGGCGGCAGCGTCCCCGACTGATCTCACCGCCCGCCGCGTCAGCTGCGAACGGCCGGTGACGCCCCGGAGTGCCCAGGGCCGCGACGGGCCCGGACGTCACTCGCGTGCAGCTCCTCGCCGCAGCAGTCGCAGACGATCCGGGTGTGCGTGATCTGCCCACACGCCCGGTGCTCGATCACGATCGGCTCGTTGCCCTCGCCGGTGATCCACTCGTCGCCCCACTCCCGCAACGTGGTGATCACCGGCCAGAGGGCGCGTCCCTTGTCGGTGAGCACGTAGTCGTGCCGGTTGCGGGCGTCGTCGTACGTCTGGCGCTCGAGGACCCCGGCGTCGACGAGCTTGTCGAGGCGATCGGTCAGCACGTTGCGGGAGATGCCGAGCCGCTCGACGAAGTCGTCGAAGCGGCGCACGCCGAGGAAGCAGTCGCGCACGATGAGCAGCGTCCACCACTCGCCGACGATCTCGAGCGCCTGCGCGATCGAGCACTCCATGTCGGCGAACGAGACCTTCCGCATGTGTCACATCGTACAGAGTTGCGTCATGCAACTCAATGTGTCATCGTGCGTTGCATGACGCAACTCGACACCCCTCTCGACACCCCTCTCGACACCCCTCTCGACACGCACCTCGACACGCACCTCGACGCCCCTCTCGACACGCGCCTCGAACGCGCCGACACCGAGTTCGATCGCACGACCGCCCTCCACGCCACGTCGACGCCGGGCGAGTTCGACGTCGAGCTGTCCGCTCTGTGGACGTCGCTGGTCGGCGTCCACGGCGGCTACCTCACCGCCATCGTCACCCGCGGCGCCGAGGCCGTGGTACCCGACCGGCGAGCTCGCACGATCGCCACCTCGTTCCTGCGCCCCGCTGCGGTCGGGCCGGCCCGGCTCGTCGTGCAGGAACAGCGGCGCGGCCGATCGGTCTCGAACGTGACGGCCGAACTGCGACAGGCCGACCGCGTGCTCATCTCGAGCCGGATCACCCTCCTGGCCGACGACCCCGCCGTCGACTGGGGCGGCCCGCGGCCGCTCGGCGTCGCGCCGATCGACGACTGCGTCCCCATCACCCCGCCCAACCCGGTCGAGCACTTCCACCGTGCCGACGGCGTGCTCGACCCGAGCAGCCTCCCGTTCACCGACGGGCCGGACACGACGGTGCGGGGCTACGTCCGGCCGATCGAGGGCCGTACCGTCGATGCCGCCTGGCTCGCCATGATCTGCGACTGGTTCCCGCCACCCGCGTTCGTCCGGCTCACCCCACCGATCGGCGGCATCAGCGTCGACATGCTCGTGCACGTCCACCGCACCCTGCCGTCGCTCGGCGATGGCTGGCTCGCCGGCGAGTTCGGGATCGAGACCAGCCACGCCGGCCTCGCCGTCGAGCGGGGACGTATCGTGACCACCGACGGCCACCCCGTCGCAGACTCGGTGCAGACGCGCTGGACGATCGGCTCGCCGTCGTGACCGCATCCACCGACGC
>JAUHYJ010000352.1 GCA_030425785.1 Acidimicrobiia bacterium
GGTCAGCTGGAGCGGCGATTCGAGCCCCTCCGCGACGACCGACAGGCCGAGCGCCTGACCGAGCTTGACGACGGCCTCGACGATCGTCGAGTCCTCCTGCTCGATGCCGAGGCCGGCGACGAACGAGCGGTCGATCTTGATCGTCTCGACCGGGAAGCGCTTGAGGTACGTCAGCGACGAGTAGCCGGTACCGAAGTCGTCGACCGACAGGTGCAGACCGAGGCTGCGCAGCTCGCGCAGCGCGACCGTCGCCGCCTTGACGTCGGCCAACAGCGCGGTCTCGGTGATCTCGAGCCACAGCGAGTCGGCGTCGATGCCGGTCTCGGCCAGGGCGTCGGTCACCGTGTCGTAGAACTCGGGGTCGACGAGCTGGCGACTGCCGACGTTGACGGACAGGAAGCAGTTCGCGAAGGGGTGGCCCGTCGCCCGCCACCGGGCGAGTTGGGCGAGCGAGTCGCGCAGCATCCGATTCCCGAGCTCGGTGAGCAGGCCCGACTCCTCCGCGAGCGGGAGGAACTCGTTCGGCGGCAGCATGCCGCGATCGGGATGCAGCCAACGCGCCAGCACCTCGTAGCCCAGGATCTGGCCGGACGCGAGGTCGACGATCGGCTGGAAGTACGGGACGATCTCGCCCCGCTCGATGCCACGCCGCAGCTCGCCGGCGGTCCGCAGCGCCTGCATGCCCGTCTCGTGGCCGCCGGCCTCGTACGCCTCGACGCAGTCGCGGCCGCGCGCCTTGGCCCGATACATCGCCGCGTCGGCGTCGCGCAGCAGGTCGTTCGGCGTCATGCCGGGCTCGTGGTTCGTCGAGTAGCCGATCGATGCCGTGACGTACAGCTCGTGCTCGCCGATGTGGACGGGCGGACGCACGGCGCGCCGCAACCGCTCGGCGACGTCGACCGGTTCGCCCGAGAGCACGACGATGAACTCGTCGCCGCCGAACCGGGCCAGGACGTCGTCGTCGCGCAGCGCCGACCGCAGACGATGCGCGATCTCGCGGATCAGCTCGTCGCCGACCTCGTGCCCGAGGCTGTCGTTGACGATCTTGAACTGGTCGAGGTCGACGAACAGCACGACGACCTCGTTGAGCTCGGCGGTGCCGAGCCGGTCGTGCAGCTTGTGCATCAGGAACGAGCGGTTCGGCAGCCCGGTGAGATCGTCGTGGCGGGCGGCGTAGCGGAGCTTCTCGGCCGCCCGACGTTGCTCGGTGACGTCCTCGATGTGGGTGATCGCCAGCATGTGGCCGTCGTCCTCGGCGGTCGACACGCGGGTGCGGGCCCAGATGTACTCGCCGTCGCGACGTCGATACCGCTGATCGAGTCGGAACGAGTCGACGATGCCCAGCTCGAGTCGGGCGCGATGCGGTTGGGCGGCGCGCACGTCGTCGGGGTGGGTGAACTCCCGCAGGGTGCAGCCGACGAGCTCGTCGACGCCGTAGCGCAACATGTCGGCCAGCGACTGGTTGGCGTCGACGATCCGGCCGTCCTCGATCCGCACGAGCGCCATGCCCGTCGGCGCCGACTGGAACGCCTGCTGGAACCGGCGGCGGGCCTGGTGCAGGGCGCGGTTCTGCTGCTCGCGTTCGGAGATGTCGCGGAACCGCACGACCAGCCGCTGCTCCTGGTCGAACACCGAGGTCTGGGTCGGCAGGTGGAACGACGCCTCGATCGGCGCCCGCTCGGTCGCGCCCGCGATCACCTCCATCTGGATCGGTTCGACGTCGGCGCCGTTGAAGGCGCGCTGCATGGCGGCGGACAGCTCGGCCTGGTCGTCGCCGTTGACGTAGTCGACGAGGTGCGAGTCGACCATCTCGCGCCGGTTGAGATCGAACATCGCGAGGGCGGCGGCGTTGGTCGAACGGACGACGCCGTCGATGTCGACGAGCATCACGGCCTCGGGCAGTTCGTCGAGCAGACGGCGGACCTCGGCCTCGGCCGCCTCGACCAGATCGAGCTGGAGGTTCATGCGCGTCGCCTGCCGACGCACGGTCAGGATGCTGAGCGCGAGCGCGAGCACCGACATCGTGCCGAGGATGATGACGAAGCGATCGGCGTCGATGGACACGTGACGAGGTTAGATCCGCACGCGCGGTCGACGCGGCGATGGCCGCCGGATCGTGGTGTTCCCGTCGTGGGCCGGCGGGATCGACGCAGTCGGCAGGGTCGACGATCCGTTCCGAGCACGTTCGAGCTGGATCGAGCGCCGCCTCAGCACTCGGATCGAACGGCCCACCACTCGTCGAGGCGGGCCCGTGCCGCGTCCTCGCCGATCTCGCCCTCGTCGAGGCGGACGTCGAGCAGGTACTGCAGCGCCTCGCCGACGACGCGACCCGGTCCGATCCCGAGGTGCTCCATCACCGCCGTGCCGTCGAGCTCGGGACGGATCTTCGCGAGCTCCTCTGCCTCCTCGAGCTCGGCGATCCGGTCCTCGAGGTCGTCCATCCGTCGCGACAGCGTGCGCGCCTTGCGTTCGTTGCGCGTCGTGCAGTCGCACCGCGTCAGCGCGTTCAGCTCGTGCAGCAGATCGCCGGCGTCGCGGACGTACCGCCGCACCGCCGAGTCGCTCCAGCCGAGGCGGTACGTGTGGAAGCGCAGATGGAGCGCGACCAGCTCGGTGACCGCCGCGATGTCGTCGTTCGAGTACCGCAGCGCCGTCATCCGCTTCTTCGTCATGCGGGCGCCGACCACGTCGTGGTGATGGAACGTGGTCCCCTTGCCCTCCTGGTACCCACGGGTGCGGGGCTTGCCGATGTCGTGGAACAGCGCGGCGAGCCGCACGAGCCGGAAGTCGAACTCGGGCCGGCCCTCGGGCTGCTCGTGGAGCGGTCGGACGTTCTCGACGACCGCGATGGTGTGGCTGAGGACGTCCTTGTGGCGATGGATCGGATCGTGTTCGAGCCGCATCGCCGGCAGCTCGGGCAGGAACTGGTCGGCCAGACCCGTGTCGTGGAGGAACCAGAGGCCCGCCGCCGGGTGGTCGGTCACCATGAGCTTGTCGAACTCGTCGCGGATGCGCTCGGCCGACACGATCTCCATCCGCGGCGCCATGTCGCGGACCGCAACCACGAGCTCGTCGGTCGGCGTGAGCTCGAAGCGGGCGATGAAACGCGCCGCCCGGAGCATCCGGAGCGGGTCGTCGCTGAAGCTGATGTCGGGTCCGAGCGGGGTACGCAGGACCCGCTGCATCAGGTCGACGGCACCGCCGTGCGGGTCGACGAGCGCCGGGGCGTCGCCGCCGAGCTCGAGCGCCATCGCGTTGATGGTGAAGTCGCGCCGGCCGAGGTCGGTCTCGATGTCGTCCGCGTAGCTGACGTGGGGCTTGCGAGAGTCGTCGGCGTAGATCTCGTCTCGGAAGGTCGTGATCTCGATCGTGCGGTCGCCCTTCTTGGCGCCGATCGTGCCGAACCGCTCGCCCTGGGTCCAGATCGCGTCGGCCCAACCGTCGAGGCACCGCTTGATCGCATCGGGGCGCGCATCGGTCGTCAGGTCGAGATCGAACTCGTCGCGCTCGGTGCCGACGAGGAGGTCGCGCACCGTGCCGCCGACGAGGAACACGCGGTGGCCGGCCGCGACGAACCGCTGTGCGAGCGGATCGAGCTCGGCGAGCACGGGGGCGAAGCGTTCGGGGACCACGGCTCGAACAGGCTAACGAGAGCGCCCGCGGCCTGCGCGCGCCGATCCGACCGCGACCGGCCGCGTCCACACGCCCGAGATCGCGGGTCGCCGCCGAGCCGTCGTGCCGATCGTCGTGCTGGCCGTCGTGCTCGTCGTCGTACTGGCCGTCGTACTGGCCGTCGTGCCCGTCGTGGTGGTCGGCGCGGTCGCCACGACTGCCGGAACCACCAGCGTGCGGCTACCGTGAGCGGGGTGCAACGGTCGGCGGAGCGGACTCGACGGCTCGCCACCCGCAGCTGGCGGATGCGCGCGTGGCCGGGTGACTCGACCGTCGCGCACCTGATCTTCCTCGACCACCTGCACGTGCCCGACGACGACGAGTTGGCCGACGCACTCCGGCATGCCGAACGCAAGGGTGCGCGAGCCGTGCGCACGTCGGCGATGTTCCCGGACGTGGCCGAGGTCGTCCTCGCCGCCGGGTTCAGCACGATCGACCGCTTGGCCCTGCTCCGCCTCGACCTCGACGACTGGGTCGAGGGCGGCCACTCGTCCGATGAACGACCGGCCGACGAGCGACGCGGCGACGATCGTTCGGGCACGTCGCCCGAGCTGGCGGCGATGCGTCCGTGGCACCGGCAGCGGTGCGCCGCGATCGACCGCGCCGCATTCGGGTTGCGGTGGGGCAACACCCCGTCCAGCCTGCGCGACATCAGCGTGGCGACCCCGCTCCACTCGGGCCGCGTGGCGCGGTTCGGACGCCGGATCGAGGGCTTCGCGATCAGCGGCGCGGCCGCCGAGCAGGGCTATCTCCAGCGGCTCGCGGTCGCGCCCGGCGCTCGGCGGCGCGGCGTGGCCACGGCGCTCGTGGCCGACTCCCTTCGCTGGATGCGCGCACGCGGACTCGAGACGGCACTCGTCAACACCGGCGTCGACAACCACGGCGCCCTGGCGTTGTACGACTCGGTCGGCTTCCGTCGACTCGACGACGAGCTCACGATCGCCGAGCGCGTGCTCGCCGGCCCCGCGCAGGGCTGATCGATGTCCGCCACACCGCGCCGCTCCCCCCGGGTCGCGCTGGGTGCCGGGC
>JAUHYJ010000353.1 GCA_030425785.1 Acidimicrobiia bacterium
CGTCGGATCGTGGCTCGGTGGCGTCGCCGGGGGAGGGAGCGCGGCCGGCGCCGCTTCGGATTCAGTCGCTGCTTCGTTTGCGCCCGATGGTGCCGGGTCGGCGGGCGCGTGCTCGGTCGTTGCCGTGCCGGCGACCGCGGTCGAGGTCGCCACCTCTGGTTCGCTGTCGTCCGAGTCCGCGGTGGTCGGCTCGCTCTCTTGTGCTGGTGTCGGCGGCTCATCGGCACCTGAGCGTGGCTGCCCGCCGTTCGTCGGTGGTGTGCCGATCGCCGGGAGGTCGATGGTCTCGCCGGGGAAGATGAGGTTCGGGTCGCCCGACGTGAAGGTGTTGGACCTGATCACGTGATCGACGTGTTGTGCGATGTCGGAGTCGGTCGGACTCGTCTCGGGCCCGTCGACGGTGTCGAGTCGCTCCTCGGCGAGGTTCCACACGTTGTCGCCTGGCTCGACGACGATCGTCTCTGCCGGTAGATGCGCCGGCCAGTCGCTCTCGGCCACAGATGGTGGACCCGACCCACCACTCGGCGAGTCTTCGTTGTCCGGGGTCTGCGTCGGGATCAGGACTTGCATCCCCTCGGGGAAGCTGCCTCCCCGCCACATGTGGCCATCCGGCGTCGGACGTCCGTGGTTGAGCGCGACGATCTCATCTCGCGCCTCGTCGATCCGGTCCGAGAACCGTTGAGCGGCGATGGCGTAAGGCGTGTCCCGGGGTCCGGCGATGTGCTCCGCGGCCGACGGACGGCTCGTCAGGGTGACGGAGTCATCGGTCGCCTCGTCGATCACGACCGCTGCCGCCGGGTGGGACGCCGACGGAGCTGCTGCCGGTGGGGAGGCGAATGCCAGGGTGGAGGTCGTGGTCGCCGTCGCGACGAGCGTGCTCGTCAGTGCGAACCTCACCAGACGAGGGAGCCAGCTCCTCGGCCCTGGAGCATCGGCTGGCGCCTCGATCGGATGCCTGACGACGGTCCGGGACGATCGAGCTGGTCGACGGGCGGCGAGGCTGATGTGGACCTGGCGGATCGCCGGAACGACGACCCACGCCCAGACGGCGAGGAAGGCGACGGCGAGGAGCTTCACGATCGTCGTGTCGTCGACGCGCCGGTCCGCGAGCCGGCTGAGGACGTTCGGGTCGAAAGGGTTGCCGGCGATGCCGAGCATCACGGCCACAGGGATGACCACGATCGCGATCACCGCGAGGGCGGCGGCCAACCGTGCGAGTGTTTGGAGCAGGCGGGGGATCATGGCGGGCTCCCGAAGGTTGCCGTCGCCTCGCCGGTGCCGTAGACGACGATCTCGTCGTTGCCGATGAGGTTCCCGAATACTGCATCGGTCGACGAGCGCACGACGACTGTCACGGAGTTGGTCGTGACGGTGATGGACACGATGTCCGAGAACGCGACCCCGGACGCAGTGAGGAAGTCCCGGGCAGCTGCAGCCGCCGGATCTTGTCGTAGCCCCTCGGCGGTGACCGTGGTTGCGCCTGCCCGTGCCGCTCCCTCGGCAACGTTGATGGCTTCTCGTCGCGCGGCGAGCGCTCGCCCACCGTCGTAGACCACGCCCGCGCCAGCGAGCACGACGACGAGCATCAGCACCGCAGCGACCGACGCCATCCCTCGATCGTCACGCCACCCCACCGAGGTCTCGATGCAATGCGGGGTCTGGTGCGCGGCGGTGTCGATCATGGCGCCACCGTGAATCGGTCGATCACTTGTGTGTCGGTGGCCGAGATCGTCCGACCAGCCGACGTGATCGGTTCGGCGTTGTCGACGGAGCAGGTCAGGGTGACCATCACGGACCCGCCTCGCCAGGTTCCGGTCGGCCCGGGCGTCCAGCTCATCGCGAGAGCGGGCTCGGCCGTGCACGGCGTGGAGAGGTTCGAGGCACTCACGGAGCGGCCTGCGGCGGCTCTGGCGTCGATCGGATTCGACTCCTGTGAGGCGGCACGAGCTGCCGATTGCGCCGTGTTCTCCAGGTCCTGCGCGGTCGAGTTGAGGCGGCCGAGCCAGGACAGGAAGCCCCACGCAGCGAGTGCAACCACCAGCAGGAGCATCAGTTCCGGTCCGAGCGACTGGCCTTCGTCCCGCCGCACACAACGCACCAGCGGACGGAGCGTCACGGCGCTTCCTCCGGAGCATTGGCGACGGCGCTCACCGACAGAGTCCCGGGCAGGAAGAACGCTGGAGTGCTTGCTGAGACCCGCACGGTGACAAGCCCGCCGGCGGTGTCTGCGCCACAGGTGACGGACACCGACTCCACCCATCGTCCGCCGATCCGCTCGGCGATCGACGACGCTGTGCCGGGTGCATCTCCGCACGAGCCATCCGCGGCCGCGGCCACACGTGCGCCCTCTGCAGCAGCCTGTTCGAGGATGTTGCGTGCGTGCCACCACACGACGACTTGCGCGATGAACAGGAACAGCAGGATGAGGAACGCCGCTGCGAAGAGATGCTCGACACCTTCGGCAAGTCCTCGGTCGTCGGCAAGTCTTCGTCGCCAGCGTCGCACGCGCCCAACGCTCTGAGGAGCGTCGGGGCTCCCTTGCACCGGGGCGTCGACCGGCAGGGTCACGATCAGGGCGCAGGCGGGACCGGATCGGGGACGTTGCTCGACGCCGAGTTGAACACGCTGATCGCGAACGCACCGGCGGCGATGGCGATGACGATCGCAACGGCGATCCAGATCATCTTGGCCGGTGAGTCGTCGAGGCCGTCGTCCTGTGACGTCCATTCCCTGAGGGAGCGGAGGGCGCCGACG
Source organism: Acidimicrobiia bacterium (assembly GCA_030425785.1). Taxonomy (GTDB): domain Bacteria; phylum Actinomycetota; class Acidimicrobiia; order Acidimicrobiales; family Ilumatobacteraceae; genus Ilumatobacter. The sequence continues at coordinate 2,755 of JAUHYJ010000353.1, forward strand.
AGGGCGACGTAGAGCTGCACGCCGGCCGAGGGATGGCCCCGGGCGGGAGCGGTCGTAGCGGGCTGGTTCATCAGGGTCTCCTTGCTGGTGTCGTGTCAAGGGGTGGTTGCGAAGGCGTCGAGGATCCGAACGGCGAGCGGGAAGGCGAGGAAGGTCACGACGCCGACGACGAACAACATCGTCGGGCCGAACATCGTGGAGGTCTGGCGGTCGGCGACGCGTTCCATATCGTCCAGCGCGACCTGGCGCATGCGGCCCGCGACGGCGGCGACCGTCGTGTCGACGCCGACGCCGATCCGGGCGACGTGACCGACCGAGGATGCAAGGTCTTGGAGCTCGCGACAGCCGTACTCCGCACCGACGGCATCGAGCGCTTCCCATGTGCGCACACCCATCTGCGGGGCGGCGTGGACGGCGCCGGCGATCGTCTCGAACGCCGCTCCCTCGCCGATGTCGGCGGCGTATGCGACTGCTTCGTTCATCGATCGCCGCGTGGTCATGCAAACGGCGACGAGCTGCACGTACGCGCCGACGCCGCTGCGGAACTCTCGGTATCGGCGCTCGCACGTGGCGATGACAGTCCCGAGCTGATACCAGCCAGCGACCGCACCGACGACCATCGGTCCGGCGGCGAGGATTGGCAGCGGAACGGAGATGCCGGCCAGCACGACTCCAGCTAGCGCAACCAGCGCTGCGACGAATCCGACGATCGCTGTCGTGAGGACGCGTGCGGCGAGCGCTGGAATCGTCACGTCTGCGGCACGAAGAGCGAAGCGCCGTCCGGCCTCGAAACGGTCCGCTACGTGTGACTCTGCGATCCGGTCAGCCGCTCCCGCCAGCCACTTCTCCATGAAGAACGGCGGATCGGACTCATCGGCTACGGCCGCAGGCCGAATGCGATACAGGCGGCGGTACGTCCCGGAGATCGACGGTGACCCGTACACGAAGGCACGCCGGAAACACCACGCTCCGACAACGACGATGGTCCCTGCTGCGAGAGCGAGTTGGGCGAGCGTCACCGCGTCGCCTCCGTCATTCGTTCGCGAGCGACGAAACGACTCGCACGCTCGTAGCGAGACAGCTGACGCAGCCATAGCAGCGATCCGGTCCATATCGCGATCGGCACGACCATCCAGCCCTGGCCTGCGGGCGTCCGGTACGGCTCGAGTACCTCGGGGGCGACCACGACGAGGTACGCCAGCAGCAGGCCAAGGATCGCCAGCATCCTCCGCATCGACCGCTCGAAGTTCACTCGCATCCGATCGATCCGGTCGCGCGCCGTCAGCTCGTCGCGAGCGTTCTCGGCGAGTTGCGCGAATGTCGCGCCGAGGGCTGAACCGGAGGCGTGGCCGGCGGCGAACACCATCGAGGCGACGGCGGTGTCGGCGACGGGATGGTCGAGGTCATTGGCGAGATCGACGAGCGCGTCGGCGAGCGGGACGTGGTGGGCGACACGTGACGAGAAGTCCAGGAGTTGTGGCGCGATCTCCTTCGGCGCTCTGGTCGCCGATTGCGAGAGCGTCTCGGCAAGGTCGAGGTTCGACCCTGCTTGCAGGTCGCGGAGATCCTCCAGCCACTTGGCAATGGCGTCGAGCCTGCGACGGGCAGCGGTCGCTTGATTCGCAGCGAACAGGTAGCGCCAGCCGCCAGTGAGAACCGCTGCGGCGAGCGCTGCGATCGGCCACCGAGTTGTCACCAGGACGACGGCCCCTGCTGCAATCGCTGTTGCCACGGTTCGCTGGTCGATCTCGACCCGCCGGGAGTCTGCGTCTCATCGACCCTCGATCGCGAGGCGGGCGAGGTGATCGTGAAGTTGGTCAACCCGACCGAGAATCCGAAGGACTCGAGGGTCCGCCTGGACGGCGTCGGCGCATAGACCCAATGGTCTCCGCATCGCATCGCCTGCGATCCGTTCAAAGACGATTTGTGCAGAA